>NZ_JAWQLY010000005.1:0-271871 GCF_033446685.1 Halomonas sp. HP20-15
GCCTCGACGAAGGCATCGCCGATCAGCGCGCGGGTTTCGAAGGTCAGCTCGCCGGCGAGGCGCTGCCAGTCGGCATGGCTCAAGTTAGCGCTCATTGAATACTTCTCCAGTCAGGGAATTCGATTGGCAGGCGACGTCGCGCTCGGTCAGAGTGTCGCGACAGGCGGTTGCGAAGCCACGAAACAGTGCATCGTAGAGCGGGTGCGCCTGCGGCTGCCACTCGGGGTGCCACTGCACGGCGAGCGCGAAGCGCTCGGCACCGGTCACCGACACCGCCTCGATCAAGCCATCGGGCGCCCGACCCTCGACGCGCAGTCCCGCGCCGAGACTATCGATGCCCTGCTGGTGCAGCGAGTTGACGCGTGCCGTGGGCCGGTCATACAGGGCGGCGATGGCCCCGCCCGGTTCGATGGCCAGATCGTGACTCGGTGCGTATTGCGCGGCCTTGTCGCCGGCCGGCTCGCGATGATCGAGCATGCCCGGCACGTTCTGCACGGCCTGATAAAGGCTGCCGCCGAAGGCCACGTTGAATTCCTGGAAGCCCCGGCAGACGCCGAACAGCGGCAGCTTCCTGTCGAGTGCGGCGGGGATCAGCGCCATCGCCACTGCATCGCGATCACCATCGTCGCGGGTGTTTTCGGCCGCGCGAACCGCGCCATAACGCTGCGGCTCGACATTGGTATAGCTACCGGTCAGCAGCAACCCGTCCAGGCGTTCCAACAGCGCAACGTCGACACCCTCTTCCCAAACCGGGATCATCACCGGCGCCAGTCCGTAATCGAGCAATGCACGCAGATACTTGTCGGTGACCATATGGGCGGCGTGGCCCTCGACCTCGCGGCGGCAGGCTATCACCCCCACCAAGGGACGCTGGGGCATAGTGGACTCCTCGACTCGGGCAGCAACTTGTTGTGTTATTCTCAACATAACGTCCCGCTGAGCGCTTGCCAACCCGGTATCGACACTTCCCTGAAGACGAGATTAGACCTTGTAACAAGCCAGTCACGGGATGCAGGCAGTAAAACCATGCGTTAGCAACGCCAATCGCCGCGTAAAAAATTTGACAACATTCATCGACGGCGAAAAGATTGGCAGCGAGGCACGACAAACATCGGCACAAAGGTATCACCCCATGACGTCCGCACCCGCCCAGGCCGAAGCCCGGGGCTTTCTCGATCGCCATCCAGACATCGAGAGTTTCGACCTGCTGATCAGCGACTTGAACGGCGTACTCCGCGGCAAGCGGATCCCTCGCGACAACCTGATCAAGGCGTATCGCAACGGCATCAACCTGCCCGCCTCGCTGTTCGCTCTGGACATCAACGGCAATACCATCGAGGAGACCGGGCTGGGGCTTTCCAGCGGCGACAGCGACCGGGTCTGCCGGCCGATCGCCGGCTCGCTGCACCCGACGCCCTGGTTGCGCGAAGGCCGCCAGGCGCAGCTTCTGATGACCATGGAAGAGATCGATGGTAGCCCGTTCTTCGCCGATCCCCGTCAGGTTCTGCGCCACGTCCTCAACCGTTTCCAGGCACGCGGACTGATGCCGGTGGTGGCGCTGGAACTGGAATTCTACCTGGTCGATCGGCGTCGCGACGACCTGGGCCTGGCACAGCCGCCGCGTTCGCCCGGTACCGGCGAGCGTGCCACCCAGAGCCAGCTCTATTCGATCAACGAACTCGACGAATATGCCGATTTCCTGGAGGAGATCCAGCAGGCCGCCGCCGAGCAGGCGCTGCCGCTGGATACCGCGCTCAAGGAGTGTGCGCCGGGCCAGTTCGAGATCAACCTGATCCACTGCAACGATGCCCTGCGCGCCGGCGACAGCGCCGTGCTGCTCAAGCGTCTGATCAAGGGCGTGGCGCTCAACCACGGTTTCGAGGCCACGTTCATGGCCAAGCCCTACGGCGACGAGGCCGGTAGCGGCGCCCACGTGCACATCAGCCTGCTCGACGAGGCCGGCAACAACATATTCGCCAGCGCCGACGAGGATCCGCTGGGCACGCCGGCGCTACGCCAATCGATCGCCGGGATGCTCGAGCTGATGCCGGCGTCGATGGCCATCTTCGCGCCCAACCTGAATTCCTACCGCCGCTTCCAGGCCGGTCTCTACGTGCCCATGGCCCCCTCCTGGGGCTACGACAACCGCTCGGTGGCGGTGCGCATCCCCTCGGGGCCCAACGCCGCGCGACGCATCGAGCATCGGGTCTCTGGCGCCGACGCCAACCCCTACCTGTTGCTGGCGACGCTGCTCGCCTCGGTCCTGCATGGCCTGAATAACGAACTCTCGCCTCCGCCGCCGATCGAGGGCAACGCCTACGAGCAGCTCGAGCCGACGCTGACCAATAGCTGGCAATGCGCACTCGACCTGTTCGCCGAGAACGAGATTCTGGCCGAATACCTGGGCCGCGATTTCCACCATGTCTTTCATGCCAACCGGCTCGCCGAACGCGCCGAGACGATGCGTACCGTCAGCACCCTGGAATACGACTGGTACCTGCGCCACGTCTGAGACCCGGTTTAACGAACAAGGCCCCGCCACTGGCGGGGCCTTGTTCGTTAAGCGGATGATGCGTTACGACCCGGAATTGGCATCGGCATGCCATTGCGGCCGACCGTCGACCATCGCCACCCGGTCCCCTTCGGGCGCCTGGTCGAGACGTGCGGTATGGGCCTCTCCATCGACACGATATTCGACATCGTAGCCGATCAGCTTCTCTCGACTATCGGTAACCGTCCGGCAGCGTTGTTCGGTGGTGGTGTAGGCTTCGCCCTGCTGCATGCGCTGCTGGACCTCGCGGCCGGCCAGGCCACCGGCCACGGCCCCCGCCGCAGTGGCGATCTTCTTGCCGCTGCCGCCACCGACCTGGTTGCCCAGCACGCCGCCGACGATCGCCCCGACCGCGGTGCCGGCGATACGGTTGGGATCCTTGACCGGACGCTGGTGCGTCACGGCCACGGCTTCGCAAACCTCACGCGGCGTCTCGACGGTTTCGGTGACCCGGTCGACCTGGGTGATCCGGGCGAATTGCGGTTCGGCCTGCGCCTCGTTCATCTGATAGGCACCAAAAGCCAGCCCACCCAGTCCAAGCACGGCAAGTGTGCCGCCCACGACGATCGACTTGTTCATAGTCGCCTCCTTGATGCATCCGCATGACGTTATTGTGCGGGCCGCAAGCCCACATCCGGCGGGCCTGCCGGCCGCTACATGATGAGCGGCGATCTGCATGGCGATGTGTCCGGGGGATCGGCGGCTTCCGATCGCACCCGATAACTTCAGGCGATGAGATGGTTACAGTTTATGTCAGAACGTAAGCAAAGTCAGTTTATGAACGGTGTTTTCAATATTGCTTGCGCAATTCTCGCAAGCCACCGCGCGACTCAGCCGAGGCGGGTGACGATGACGCCCGAGACGATCAGCAGTCCGGCCAGCAGGCGGCCGCGGCTCAGCGGTTCACCGAGCAGCAGTGCGGAAATCGCCAGCGCGAACAGCACGCTGCTCTCGCGCAGAGCCGCCACCAGCGCAATCGGCGCCACACTCATCGCCCAGATCGTGATGCCGTAGGCGCCCAGCGACATCGCGCCACCGGCGAGTCCACCGCGCCAATGGGCGAGTAACCTCGACAGCGACGAAGCGCCTCGCCAACCGAGAAACACCACCAGCATGGCCATGCCGTTGATGGCGAACAACCATAAGGTGTAGCCCAACGGATCGTGGTTGGCGCGCGCACCGACGCCGTCGGCCAGCGTATAGCCGGCGATAAACAGCGAGGTCGTCAGGGCACTGCCCAGCGCGCGGCGGGCCAGACGGGCATGGCCGGCACGCCCGCCCCACAGCGCCATCAGCCAGATCCCCGCTATCAACAGCGCGATGCCGAGCAACTCGCGTTGGGCGAGGCCCTCGTTCAGCGCCGCCAGGCTGACCAGAGTGACCAATAACGGCGCCGTGCCGCGCGCGATCGGATAGACCTGGCCCAGATCGCCGCCGCGATAGGCCTGGATCAGGAACAGGTTGTAGCCGATGTGCAGCACGACCGACAGTGCCATCCATGGCCACGCCGGAGGCCCGGGCGGCGACACGAACGGCAAGGCCGCCAGCGAAAGTAGACCGGCACACAGCGCGATCAAGGTGATCGCGGAAAGCCGATCGAGACCGACCTTGACCAGGGCATTCCAGCCGGCGTGCATGGCCGCGGCGGCAAGCACCAGCGAGAAGACCCATGTTTCCACGGCACATCCTGTTGCAGTAGCGGTTGCGATTCAGCCGGCCGGCTCGAGGCGCTAGATACCCAGCGCGTCGCGCATGCGATAGTACCAGGCACCCAGCGTGGTCAGCGGCACGCTCAGTGCGCGGCCACCGGGGAACGGCAGTTGCGGCACGCCGGCAAAGGCATCGAAGCGTTCGCTCTGGCCGGCCATGACCTCGGCGATCAGGCGTCCGGCGAGATGCGAGCAGGTCACGCCGTGGCCGGAATAGCCCTGGGCGTAGTAGACATTGCTTTTGATCCGGCCGAACTGCGGCAGGCGGTTGAGCGTCAGCAGGAAGGTCCCGCTCCAGGCGTAATCGACTTTCACGCCCTTGAGCTGGGGGAAGGTGGTTTCCAGCTTGGGCCGAATCGCCCCCTCGATGCTCGCCGGGTCCTGGCCGCCGTAGCTGACCCCGCCGCCATAGATCAGCCGCCGGTCGGCGGATAGCCGGTAATAGTCGAGCAGGTAATTGCAATCCTCCACCGCGCGGTCGGTGGGCAGGATCTCCTCGGCCTGGGCGGCATCGAGCGGCGCGGTGGTGACGATCTGCGTGCTGGCGGGCATCGACTTGCCCTCCATCTGCGGCAGCAGGCCCTTCATGTAGGCATTGCCGGCCAACACCACCCGTTCGGCGACGACCACTCCCTGGGGGGTATGCAACCGCACCGGTTCGCCATGCACGATGCGGCTCACCGGGGTCTGCTCGTGGATCGTCCCACCCAGCGATTCCAGCGCCGCGGCCTGGCCCAGCACCAGATTGAGCGGATGCAGATGACCGCCGGAATGGTCGAGCAGCGCGCCGACATAGCGCTCGCTGCCGATATCCTGCCGATAGGTCTTGCCCTCGAGCAGCTCGAGCCGGTCATGGCCGTAACGCTTCCACAAGGCCTTGTGCTCGATCAGCGCCTTCATCTGCTTGGCATTGCACGCCGCGAACAGATTGCCCTCCTTGAGATCGCAGGCGATGCCGTAGTGCGCGATGCGCTCGCGGATGATCCGGTTGCCCTCGAAGGCCATGTCGCCCAGCGCCCGCGCCGTCTGCTCGCCGTAGCGCGCCTCGATGACGTCCATGTCGCGGCTGTAGCTGTTGACGATCTGACCGCCGTTGCGTCCCGAAGCGCCGAAGCCAATCTTCGCCGCTTCCAGCACGATCACTTTGTAGCCTTTCTCGGCCAGGTGCAGCGCGGCGGAAATCCCCGTGAAGCCGGCACCGACCACGCACACGTCACAGTCCACCTCACCCTGCAAGGCCGGGCGCTCGGGAGCGGGATTGGCCGAAGCGGCATAATAGGATGCCACGTGGGACGTGTCGGGCGTTTGCATGAAAATCTCCAACTAACGAAACGGGGGTCGATCCAAGGCGAAGGCAGGGAGTCGCTAGCGACTGCGAGCCTCGCTCCATAACTGCTGCAGCAGCTGCAACTGCTGGCCTTCGACCGAAGGGGTGGCCATCAACGCCTCGCGGGCCTTGGCGTCGGGCATGACCGGCGGCTTGCGCAGCACATCCTCGACCTGCTCCAGCGCCGCCTGATTGGGCGTGGTGTAGTAGTTGTAATTGGCCAGACGAGCGGCGACATCGGGACGCAGCATGTAGCGGATGAATGCTTGCGCCGCTTCGGGATGCGGCGCCCGTGCCGGTATCGCCATGACATCGACCCAGCGCTGGGCGCCCTCTTCGGGGATGAAGAAGCCGATCTTGCCATAGGTCTCGGGCGACTCCGCCTGCTTCGAGGCCAAGTCGCCATTGTAAGCGATACCCGCCTGGATAACGCCGCGCGCCAGCTGCTCGATGGTCGCCGTGGCGTCGATGAAGCCGACGAAGTTGTCACGCTGGCGGGTTTCGATCACCAACTGTGCGGCCTTGACCCAGGGCGCCTCGCCGACGCAGTCGAAGCCCTCGCCCAGATAGGCGCAGGCGGTGCCGAAGGTGAACTGGGCGTCGCCCTTGAGCAGCGCGAAGGGCTGATCGGGATTGACCTCGGGATCGTAGAGCAGGCTCCAGCTGTGCTCGGGATCCGGCCAGATCTCGCGGTTGTAGACGATTCCCGTGGTTCCCCACAGGTAGGGCACGGTGTAGCGACCGTCGGGATCGTAGGCGGGCTGGCGGAACTCATCGAGGATCGCTTCGCGGCCCTCAAGATGCTCTCCCTCCCCGACCAGCGGCTGGACCAGGCCCGCCTGGATCAGCCGCGGCATGAAATAGTCCGAGGGCACGATCACGTCGTACTGCGAGTCGCCACCGGCGGTCAGCTTGGAAAACAGCTCGGCATTCGAGTTGTAGTAGTTTTCGACCACCTCGATGCCGGTTTCCCGCTCGAAATCCTCGATGAGCGCCGGGTCCATGTAGTCCGACCAGTTGAACAGGTTCAGCTGCTGTTCCTGGGCGCCCGCCGACGCGGCCATCCCCATCAGCGCGATACCCGCAATGCCACTTAATCGATACGCCGTCATGCTGCCCCCTCGCCTTTCGCTCAATGATAAGCGGGTCTCAGACCCGCAATAGCAGATGCTCGCGCTCCCACGAGCTGATGACGCCGAAATAGGCCGCATGCTCGGCGCGCTTGACCGCCAGGTAGCTGTTGACGAAACGTTCGCCGAGCAGGTCGGCCAGTGGCTTGCATTCGCGCAGCGTGGCCAGCGCCGGGCCGATGTCGTCGGGTAGTTTGCTGCCCGACGACCACGCCGAGCCGACCATCGGCGGACGCGGATCGAGCTGACTGAGCATGCCCAGGTAGCCGCAGGCCAGCGAGGCGGCGATCGCCAGGTAGGGGTTGCAGTCGGCACCGCCCAGGCGGTTCTCGACACGGGTTGCCACGGCCTCGCCCACCGGCACGCGCAACCCCACGGTGCGGTTGTCGAAGCCCCATTCGGTATTGACCGGCGCCGAACCACTGGTTTCGCTGCGCACCAGTCGCCGGTAGGAATTGACGTTGGGGGCGAAGAACGGCATCGCCGCCGGCAGATAGGCCTGCAGTCCACCGATGAAGTGATGGAACAGCCGGCTGGGCTCGCCGTCGTCGCTGGCGAACAGGTTGTGACCGGTCTTGATGTCGAGCAGGCTCTGATGCACGTGCATCGAGCTACCCGGCTCGTGGGCCATCGGCTTGGCCATGAAGGTGGCATACATGCCGTGGCGCAGCGCCACTTCGCGCAGCGTGCGCTTGAAGATCACCACCTGATCGGCAAGCTTGAGCGGATCGCCATGCTGGAAATTGACCTCCATCTGGCCGGCGCCCTCTTCGTGGATCAGGGTATCCAGGTCCAGATCCATCGCTTCGCAATAGTCGTACATCTCCTCGAACAGCGGATCGAACTCGTTGACCGCATCGATCGAGAACGACTGCCGGCTGCTTTCCTGGCGACCGCTGCGACCGATCGGCGGCTCCAGCGGGTAGTCGGAATCGGTATTGGTCTTGACCAAGTAGAACTCCACCTCGGGCGCCACCACCGGACGCCAACCACGCGACTCGTAGAGCGCCAGCACGCGCTTGAGCACGCTGCGCGGCGACAGCTCCACCGGCTCGCCGGTCAGATAGAAGCAGTCGTGAATGATCTGCGCGGTGGGGTCGTCGGCCCACGGCACCAGATACACGGCGCCGGGATCGGGGACCAGCTGCATGTCGCGCTCGGCGGGGTTCCAGAAGCGGATATCCTCGTCGTCGGGGTAACCGCCGGTCACCGTCTGGATGAAGATCGAATCGGGCAACCGCGGACGCCCGCCATTGAGATACTTGCCGGCGGGCATGATCTTGCCCTTGAGAATCCCGGTCAGGTCGCTGACCAGACATTCCACTTCGGTGATGCCATGAGCATGAAACCATTCACTGAGTTCATGGCCGCTACGCTCGCTCATAAAGATTCCTTGGTCGGCCGGGACAGGCCCGGTGCTGGTCCGTCCGGCCGGAGCTGCACCGGCCGGACGCGTCATCGGGCGTTCACGTGTTCGTTCGACGACGGGTCGCCCCGTCGCGGTCGATCAGCGCGACTGCACCTCGGTCCACAGTTGGTTGAACATCTGTAGCTTGTCGCCCTGCAGGCTGGGCGTGAAGGAGAGCCGCTCGAGATCCGCATCGCTGGGCGTCACCGGCGGCTGGGTCAGCACCGCTTCGAGATACGGCTTGGCTGCCTCGTTGGGGCTCGAGTAGTAGTTGTAGTTCGACAGCTGAGCGCCGATCTCGGGATCGAGAATGAAGTTGATGAACTTGTGGGCCAGCTCGGGGTTGGGCGCACCGGAAGGGATCATCATCGAGTCGACCCAGATCTCGGTGCCTTCGTCGGGAATCATGAACTCGATGTTGGCGAAGGAGTCGGGATTCTCTTCCTTGTAGAAGAGGTAATCGCCGTTGTACGACAGCGAGACGTGGGTGACGCCGCGCGCCAGCTGCTGCAGCGCCGGCGTGCCGTCAACGAAGCCGCTGAAATTGGCGCGCTGCTTGGTGTCGAGCAGCAGCTTGGCGGCCTCCTTCCAGGCGTCGGGATCGGTGCAGGTATAGCCGTGCCCCAGATAGGCGCAGGCGGCACCCATGCTCACCTGACCGTCACCCATCAGGCCGAACGGCCGGCCGGGGTTGACCTCGGGGTCGAACAGCAACGACCAGCTCTTGGGCGCGTCGGGAAACGTCTCGGCGTTGTAGACGATGCCGGTGACGCCGTACTGGTAGGCGGCGGTGTAATCGCTGTTGGGGTCGTAGTCGGTGTCCTTGAACTGATCCATGATGTTGTCGAAGTTGGGAATCTTCGACTTGTCGAGCTTCTGGACCAGACCGGTCTCGATCAGCCGCGGCACATAGTAGTTGGACGGCACGATGATGTCGTACTGGGAGGCCCCGCCGGTGTTGAGCTTGGCGAACATCTCGGGCAGCGAATTGAAGTAGTTCTGGACCACTTCGACATCGTATTTTTCCTCGAAGGCCTGGATGATCGCGGGGTCCATGTACTCGGTCCAGTTGAACAGGTACAGCTTGCCCTCTTCGGCCTGTGCCGCGCCGGCCAGCAGCAGGCCGCCCAGTGCAGTGACGACGCGTGTGGTGATTGTTTTCATGGTGTCGTTCTCCTAGGTTCCCAGGTTTGGCAGTCGCACCTAGCGGCGCCCCTGACGATTGAACAGCAGACTCAGAATCGCCGCCAGTGCCACCGCGCCGATCATCAGCGTCGCTATGGCATTGATTTCCGGCGATACGCCCTTCTTGATGGCGCCCCATATATAGATCGGCAGCGTCGCGCTCTCGGGTCCGGCGGTGAAGAAGCTGATCACGAAGTCGTCGATCGACAGTGTGAACGACAGAAAGAATGCCGAGATCAGCGCCGGCTTGAGGGTAGGTAGCAAAAAGTGCAGCGCGCGCTTGAACGGCGAGGCGTAAAGATCCTTGGCGGCCTCGAACAGGCTCGGGTCGAGACCCACGAAACGTGAGTAGACGATCAGCGCGACGAACGGAATCTGGAAGGTCACGTGGGCGATGATCATCGTCCCCAGTCCCGGCTCGAGCAGCCCGGTCAGGCGATTGAACTGGACGAAGAAGGCCATCTCCGAAATGCCGAAGACGATGTCCGGCAACACGATCGGCAGGTAGATCAACACGATTAGCCAGCCCAGCTTGCGATGCCGGTGACGATACATGCCATAACCGATCAGGCAACCGATCACCAGCGCGACTATCGACGACACGCAGGCCAGGACCAGACTATTGTAGAACGCCGAGATGATCTGCTCGTTGCCCAGCAGGCGGTGGTACCAGCGCAGCGAGAAACTCGTGAAGTTGGCGGCGCTGTTGGTCGAGTTGAACGAGAACAGCACGACGATCGCCAGCGGCAGGTAGAGGAAGATCAGGGTCAGCCACCAGAAGCCTGCCAGGCCGCGATTGAGGGTGCGCTTTCTCATATCACCACCTCCTCGCCGCCGCCCAGCCGCTTGCCGATCCGGCGCATGGCGAACAGCCCGACGAAGGTCGCCAGCAGCATCAGCAGCGCACCCGCCGCGCCCAACGGCCAGTTGGAACCGCCGGCGAACTGGTTGGCGACCAGATTGCCGAGCATCATGCCCTTGCCGCCGCCGAGTAACTCGGGAATCACGTACATGCCGAAGGCCGGAATCGCCACCAGCACGGTGCCCGCCAGCAACCCCGGCAGCGTCTGCGGAAATACCGCGTGCCAGAAGGCCCGCATCGGCGAGGCGTAGAGATCCTGGGCGGCCTGCACCTGGGCGACGTCGAGCTTCTCGAAGGCCGCGTACAGCGGCAGCACCATGAACGGCAGGAAGTTGTAGACCAGCCCCAACGTCACCGCGAAGTTGGAGGGATATAGTCCCATGTAGTCGCCGATCAGCCCCAGCGCCTGAGCGGCATCGGAGAGCGGCGTGCCCGGGGCCAACAGGTTCATCCAGCCGAAGGCGCGAATCACCTGGTTGGTCCACGACGGCACCACCACCGCCAGCAGCATCAGCGGGCGCAGTTTCGCGCGGCAGGTGGTGATGTAGTAGGCGATCGGATAGGCAACGACGACCACCAGCGCCGTCGACACCAGGGTCTGCCACAGCGAACGCAGCAGTGTGTAGAGATTCCCCGGGCTCCAGCCGAGAAAGCCGAAGCCGGCCAGCTGCTTGAAGGCGTCCAGCGACAGCGGCAACTCGGGCAACCCGTAGCTGCCATTGGTCATGAAGGCCACCGCCATCAGATACAGGCTGGGCAGCACCAGGAAGATGAAGATCCATAACGCGCCGGGCATTACGCTGAACAGCAGGTGGCGGGTCTCGCTGACCACCGCATGGCGACGTGTGACTAACTGTGTATTGGCCATGCTGCTCTCCTCAGGATGCCACGCGCACCAGGTCCTCGGGACACACGCTGATGGTGACGCTGTCGCCGACGGCATGCATGCGCTGGCCCAGGTTGCTGGCCATCGCCATCAGCGGCTGGCCGTTGACCTCGAGCCGGTATTCGATGCGGCTGCCACGATACAGGCGCTCGCGGACGATGCCCTCGAGGCGGTTATAGCCTTCGGGTACCTCGGGGCCCAGTTCCAGCGTCTCGGGGCGGATCAACAGCCAGCCGTCCTGCTCCGCGCGCTGCTCGGCCGGCTCCAGGGTCAGCCGGCCGAGTTCGGTCTCGACCCAGTCGGCTTCGCTACGGCTGATCGCGAACAGGTTGTCGTGTCCCATGAAGCGCGCCACGAAGGCATTGGCGGGATGCTCGTAGACTTCGCTGGGGGTGCCCACCTGCTGGATGATGCCGCTGTCGAGCACGGCGATGCGATCCGACATCACCATCGCCTCGTCCTGATCGTGGGTGACGAACACGAAGGTCATCCCCAGGCGCTTCTGCAGGCGCTGCAGTTCCACCTGCAACTGCCCGCGCAGGCCGGCATCGAGTGCCGACAGCGGCTCGTCGAGCAGTAACACGTCGGGTTCGCAGATCAGCGCCCGGGCCAGCGCAATACGCTGGCGCTGACCGCCGGAGAGTTGATCGACATGGCGCTCGATCAGCGAGCCGAGCTGGATGAATTCAGCGACTTCGGCGACCTTGCGGTTGCGCTCGGCGGCCGGCTCGCCGCGCATGCGCAGGCCGAAAGCCAGGTTGTCGCGCACCGACAAGTGCGGAAATAGCGCATAGGACTGGAAGACGGTATTGACGCTGCGCCGATGCGGCGGCGTATCGGTCACGTCCTTGCCGCCGATCTTGAGGCGCCCGTCGTTGGGCTCCTCGAGGCCGGCGAGAATCCGCAGCAAAGTCGTCTTGCCGCAGCCAGAAGGCCCCAGCAGGGTAAAGAATTCGCCGGCCTCGATGGTCAGATCGACCCCATCGAGGGCGACGGTGTCGCGGCCGAATCGCTTGTGCAATCCTTCGAGCTCGATGGATGAGGCCTCGCGGGGCCGCGACTGCACAGTCGCGCCCCCGGTCGCCGCCTCTCGGGATCCGGCCTCGGCAGCCGGCATGGGGTCACTCATCGCCACTCTCCCTATCGTTGACGGGTATTACGACTATTGACGGCATGACGGCGCCGGCAGGCGATCTCGTCTGGAGTGCGCGTCTCACAGGCGATCACGCAACTTGTAGAAACTGGTCGCCAGCATCAATAGCGGCGTACGCAGCCAGCGCCCGCCCGGAAAGGGCCGGTGTGGCATGGCCGAAAACAGCTCGAAGCGCTCGGCCTGGCCGGCGATGGCGTCGCTCAGCAGCTGCCCGGCCAGCCCGGCCAGCGACATGCCGTGACCGGAATAGCCCTGGGCATAGAAAAGGTTGCCATCCAGGCGACCGAAGTCCGGAGCGCGGTTGAGCGTGATCGCCACGTCGCCGCCCCAGCGGTAATCGATACGTACCCCTTTCAGGGCCGGGAACAAGCGCGCGATCTTGGCGTCCATGCGGGCCTGGAGATGACGCGGCTCACGCCCGTCGTAGCTGACCTCGCCACCGTAGATCAGCCGACGATCGGCCGATAGGCGATAGTAATCGAGCACGAAATTGGCGTCGGAGAGTGCGTCGTTGTGGGGCAGCACCCGAGCGACCTGGGCCTCGCTCAGCGGCTCGCTGGCGACGATGTAGTTGGCGGCGCGCATGATGCGCCCGCCGAGCTCGGGCACCAGGCCACCCAGGTAGGCATTGGCGGCGATCACCACGTAATCGGCGGTCACCGTGCCCTGGGCAGTACGCACCCGGGCCGGCTCGCCCCGCTCGATGGCGACGGCGGCGCTGTGTTCGTGGATGCTGACCCCGGCGCGCTGCGCGGCGCGTGCCAGCCCCAGCGTGTAGTTGAGGGGATGCAGGTGACCGCCCTCGGCATCGAACAGCGCCGCCGGGTAGGCGTCGGTGACGACCCGCTCGCGCAGCGCATCGCCTTCAAGCAGATGCAACGATTCGTAGCCGTAGCGTTCGGCCATGGAAGTCTGGAAGTCACGCAGTTCGCGGACGTGGCGCGGCTTGACGGCGGCGTGCAGGTAGCCCCAGCTCAGATCGCAGGGAATCGCGTGGCGCTCGATGAGCGCGGCGGTCAGGCGCACCGATTCACGGCTCATCTCCCAGATCGCCTTGGCGCGCTCGTGACCCAGGGCCTTCTCGACCACGGCGATGTCGGTACCCAGCCCGGGCAGGATCTGGCCGCCGCTGCGTCCCGAGGCGCCATGGCCGATCTCGCCGGCTTCGAGCAGCGTCACGCTATAGCCTCGCTCGGCCAGATGCAGGGCCGCCGAACAGCCGGTGATGCCGCCGCCCACCACGCAGACGTCGAAACGCTGCTCGCCTTCCAACGGCGGCGTCGGGGCGAGGGTCACCTGGGTACTGGCGGCGTAGTAGGAGGCCGGACGGCGTAGAGCGGCAGCTACGTTCATACACACTTCCGAAAGCGTTGGTTCCCGTCGGGAGAACCTAAGTTGTTGTTGAATTCTTTCACCATTGCAACTCGGCAATCGTGATTATGCCTGCCTAGTCTGACACCAATACCGCATTTATTGTCAAGTATTCGATAACACCTAGCCTGTTTCGCCATCATCGCCCGACTCCCTGTCCTGCGCCGCCAAAGCCTCGAGAAACGCCTCCAGCACCCGGTGTGGGCGTCGTCCACGGCGAGTCACGGTGACGAAGTCGGTAACGAACCGCTCGCGCTCCGGCGCCAGAGCGCGCAACCGCCCCGCCTCGACCCAGGGACGCGCCAGATGATCGGGCAGATAGCCGATGAAACGCCCGGTGAGAATCAGGAATGCGGCGCCTTCGCGGTCCGAGGCCGTGGCCTGGCCGTCCAGGCGTTCGATGCGCTCGCGCGCCTCGCCGGGTAGCGGATAGCCCGGTACCACCGCCGCCTGCCGGGCCAGGCAGGCTTCGCTCAACTGCGCCTCGTCCACGCTGAACAGCGGGTGCGCATCGGCGCAATATAGCAACGATCGCTCGCCGTACAGCGGCCGCACCTCGAGGCTGGCGAGACGATTGACGTCGGGCACCACGCCCAGGTGCAGCCGACCGTCGAGCACCGCCCGGGCGATCTCGTCCGGTGGCGTCATGTGGATGTTGAGGCGGATGTCCGGCCCGCGCGCCTTGAGATCGGCCAGCGCGTGGGTGATGCGCATGCGCGGCAGGCTGACCAGATTGTCGGTGATGCCGATGCTGAACTCGCCGCGCAGCGTCTGGTGCAGGCCGTTGACCTCGGTGCGAAACGTCTCCAGCGAGGCCAGCAGGGTCAGCGCCGCCTGGTAGACCTCGCGCCCCTCCTCGGTAAGCGCGAAGCCACCGCGTCCGCGCTGGCACAAGCGCAGCCCCAGGCGCTTCTCGAGATCGGCCATGTGCACGCTGATCGCCGAGCGGCCGATACCCAGCGACACCTCGGCGGCGGTAAAGCCCCCGCTCTCGGCCACCGCCTTGAAGATCCGCAGCAGGCGAATGTCGAAATCGCTGACCTGACCGAGCGGCCCCGCCATCGGCCTACCTCGCCGTGCGCGCGGAAACGCCGCAGACCGGACAGCCCGGGTCGCGCGGCACGTTGAAGTGGCGCCACTCAGCGTCCATGCCGTCGAAGGTCGAAAGCCCCCGGTGGGGCCTGCCCGCCCCGCTCAACAGCTTGACCGCCTCGAGCGCCTGAAAGCAGCCGATCAGCCCGACCAGGGGGCCGATCACGCCACTCTCGGCGCAACGCAGCTCCTCATCGTCGCCGCCGTCGGCCGCGGGCGGGTAGAGACAGGCATAGCAGGGGCTTTGCGTATCGCGCGGGTCGAATACTGCCAACTGCCCGGAAAAGCGGATCGCCGCCCCCGAGACCAGCGGGCGACCGGCCTCGACGCAGGCACGGTTGATCGCGTAGCGGCTGGCGAAACGGTCGGTGCAGTCGAGCACCACGTCGGCCGCCGCCACCGCCGCTTCGAGCGCCTCACCGTCGAGGTACGCGCCCAGCGCGATAATCTCGCAGTCGCTGTTGAGGGCGCTGGCCGACTCGGCCGCGGACTCGGCCTTGTTGCGTCCCAGATCGTTCTGGCGATGGGCGATTTGACGCTGCAGGTTGCTGATCTCGATGACGTCGGCATCGGCAATGCTCAACCGGCCCACACCGGCGGCCGCCAGGTAGAGGGCGACCGGCGAACCCAGACCGCCGGCGCCGATCACCAGCGCGTGGCCGTCGAGCAAACGCTGCTGACCCTCGATGTCCACCGCGTCGAGCATGATATGACGGCTATAGCGCAACAGCGCCTCATCGTTCATTGCCGCTCCAGGATTCGCCATTACAGGTTGATGGGTGCCGCCGTGCCGTGAAACGCGACGCTCGGCCTACTTGGCGTCGAGCTCGTCGAGTTCGGGAACGTGTAGGGAAAATTCCTCCTTGACCTCCTCCATGACCACATAGCTCTTGGACTCCTTGACTCCGGGCAGTGTCAGCACCACGTCGCCGAGCAATTGGCGGTAGGCGGACATCTCGGGAATCCGGCACTTGAGGATGTAGTCGAACTGGCCCGACACCAGGTGGCACTCCTGAATCTGCGGCAACTTGGCGACGGCCCGGCGGAACTCGTCGAATACCGCCGGCGACTGGGTTTCCAGGCAGATTTCGACGAACACCAACAGATTCGCCTTGAGCGCCCGCGGATCGAGAATCGCCCGATAGCCGCGAATGATGCCCGCCCTTTCCAGCCGCTTGACGCGCTCCAGGCAGGGCGTCGTCGATAGACCCACCTGGGATGCCAGGTCGACATAGGAGATGCGCGCGTTTTCCTGCAGGCTGCGCAGGATCTTGAGATCGATACGGTCCAGCGACCGCGTCTTGGTTTTCATTGTAAGAGTGTTCCCTACTGCACGATAGCAGGATGATCATCTACATTGACCGCGTCTCACCGCAGCAAGTGATGGTCTTATCGCGAAATGCCACAAGGAAACAGCAAGATTTGCCAATGCGGCATGACTACTCAATAGTCTTACCACATCGGTCCAAAGGATAACCAGCGAGCGTATTCCACGCTGCGCTCAGCCGTCGCGTCGACCCAGCGAAACGCGCGACAATCCGGCCAGGTCGGCGCGGGTCGCGACATCCACATAGCCCGCCCGATGCAGGGCCTCGCGAACCGCTTCGCCTTGAGCCATGCCGTGCTCGAGCAGCAGCCAGCCATTGGCCGTCAGGTAGTCGTGTGCGGCCTCGACCAGATAGCGCAGGTCGGCCAGGCCGTCGTCTCCGGCCACCAGGGCCGAGCGCGGCTCGAAGCGTACGTCGCCACACTCCAGGTGCGGATCGTCGGCGGCCAGGTAAGGCGGGTTGGCGACGATCAGTTCGAAGCGCCGGCCGGCCAAGGCGGAAAACCAGTCGCTGATCCCAAACTCGGCATTGGCGATGCCCAAGCGGCGGGCATTGGCACTCGCGAGCGCCACGGCCTCGGCGATCCGGTCGACGCCGACCACCCGCCAGGCGGGGCGCTCACTGGCCAGCGCCAGGGCGATCGCCCCGCTGCCGGTGCCCAGATCGAGGATCCGCCGGGGCGTCGCCGGCATCAGCGCCAGCGCCGTCTCGACCAGGCACTCGGTATCCGGTCGCGGAATCAGCGTCGCAGCCTGGGTGCCGAGCGCCAGTCCCCAGAATTCGCGCTCGCCGGTCAGGTAAGCCACCGGTTCGCCGGCGGCCCGCGCGGCGATCAGCGCGGCGAAGCGGGCGCGCGCAAAGCCCTCGACGCAGTGATCGTTCCAGGTGTAGAGCCAGCTGCGCTCGCGACCCAGCACATGGCCCAGCAGCACTTCGGCATCGAGTCGCGGCGTCGGTGAGCCGGCGTCGGCGAGCCGCGCGGCGGCCTCCCTGAGCAATCGATCGACACGCATCAGGCGTCCTGCAGTGCCGCCAACCGCTCGGCCTGGTATTCGTTGATCAGCGGCGCGATGACTTCGTCGAGCTCACCGTTCATCACTTCGCCGAGCTTGTAGAGGGTGAGGTTGACGCGGTGATCGGTGATACGTCCCTGCGGGAAGTTGTAGGTGCGGATGCGCTCGCTGCGATCGCCCGAGCCGACCAGCGACTTGCGCGTGTCGGCCTGCTGCTGGCGCTGGCTGTCGACGGCGTTCCGCTTGAGCCGGGCGGCCAGCAGCGACATCGCCTTGGCGCGATTCTTGTGCTGGCTGCGCTCCTCCTGGCACTCGACGACGACGCCGCTCGGCAGGTGGGTGATGCGGATCGCCGAATCGGTGGTATTGACGTGCTGGCCGCCGGCGCCGCTGGAACGGAAGGTATCGACGCGCAGATCGTTGCTGTTGATGTCGATGTCGCCGACCGCGTCGGCCTCAGGCATCACCGCCACCGTGCACGCCGAGGTGTGAATGCGCCCCTGGGATTCGGTGGCGGGTACGCGCTGGACGCGATGCGCGCCGGACTCGAACTTGAGCCGCGCGTAAACCCCGTCGCCCTTGACCCGGGCGATGATCTCCTTGTAGCCGCCCTGCTCGCCATGACTGGCGTTGACCACTTCGATGTTCCAGCCGAGCTTCTCGGCATAGCGCGAGTACATGCGAAACAGATCGCCGGCGAACAGCGCCGCCTCGTCGCCGCCGGTTCCGGCGCGCACCTCGAGGAACACGTTGCGCGCGTCGTCGGGATCCTTGGGCACCAACAGCACCTTGAGGCGCTCCTCGAGCTCGGCGAGCCGCTCGCGGCCGGCGTAGAGTTCCTCGTTGGCGAGTTCGCGCATCTCGGCGTCGGCGTCGCCGGTGAGCTGCTCGGCGGCTTCGACGTCGCCCTCGGTGGCACGGAAGTCCCGCCACGCCTCGATCAGTTCCTCGAGTTCCGCGTATTCGCGCGAGTAATCGCGAAAGCGCGCCTGTTCGGCGATGACGTCCGGCTCGGCGAGCAACGCGGCGAGTTCGTCGAAGCGTTCGTGAAGGCTTTCAAGACGCTGGCGCAAAGACGCTTTCATGCAATGTCCTATTCCGGGTCCTGGGCAGGCGCGGCCGGGTCGAGCAGCAGGCTCTCGGCCGCCTGGATGACATCGTGTCGCTCGGCGCCCGACGCCTCGCGCAGGCGTAGCGTCGGGCCGTGCATCAGCTTGTTGGTGAGCTGCTGGCTGAATCGGCGTAGTACCTTCTCGGGATCCTCGCCGCGCGCCAGCTGCGCCAGCGCCTGGGCCTCGGCGCCCTGACGCAGCGCCTCGCCCTGCTCGCGGTAGCGCTTGATCAGCTCGCCGGCACCGCGCACCCGGCGCTCGTGCTGCCAATGACTGACGCCCTGGCTGATCAGGTCCTCGGCCTGATCGGCGGCGACCTGGCGATGGCGACGGTTCTCCTCGATCACCTCGTGGAGGTTGTCGACGGTGTACAGGAAGACGTCGTCGAGTTCGCCGACCTGCGGCTCGATGTCGCGCGGCACGGCGATGTCGACCATGAAGATCGGCCGGTGGCGACGCACCTTCAGGGCCCGCTCGACCATGCCCTTGCCGAGGATCGGCAAGGGTGCCGCGGTCGAGGTGATGACGATGTCGGCCCGCTCCAGCGCCTGGGGGATCTCGCCGAGGGTGATCGCCTCGCCGCCGAACTCGCCGGTCAGCTGCTCGGCGCGCTCGCGGGTGCGGTTGGCGACGATCAGCTCCTTGATGCCGGCTTCGCGCAGATGCCGGGCGACCAGCTCGATGGTTTCGCCGGCGCCCACCAGCAACGCCCGCGAACGCGACAGGTCGTCGAAGATGCGCGTCGCCAGGCTGACCGCCGCGTAAGCCACCGATACCGGGTTCTCGCCGATGCCGGTCTCGGTGCGCACCTGCTTGGCGACCGCGAAGGTATGCTGGAACAGCCGCTCCAGTTCACCGCCCAGCCCCCGATGTTGGCGCGCCTGCTGGTAGGCGTCCTTGAGCTGGCCGAGAATCTGCGGCTCGCCGAGCACCATCGAGTCCAGCCCCGATGCCACGCGCATCAGATGGCGGGCCGCCGAGGCATCCAGATAGTGATAGGCGCAACGGGTCAGTTCCTCGACCGGCAGGTTGTGAAAGCGCCCCAGCCAGTCGATGACCGCCTGCTCGCCCTGCGCCTCGGTGACGCAGTAAAGCTCGGTACGATTGCAGGTCGAAAGCACCGCGGCCTCGCTCACCGCCGGCAATCCCTTGAGCCCAACCAGCGCCGCTTCCAGCTGACTGGGGGTAAAGGCGACCTGCTCACGCACCGCGACATCGGCGGTCTTGTGGTTGATTCCCAGGGCGAGAAGCGTCATTGCAATGAGCCGTTGGATCCTGCGCAATAGTCGAAAACACTCGTCGCAACGCGGCTAGCGTGCGACGTCAGGCGCGCCCGTCGCCAGGCTGGTCCTGAGCGTATTCGGGCGGCTTAGTCTATCACACGGCTGCCCGGGTAGGCATGCGCGCCTTTGCTTTGCCCGGCGTCGGCGAATCGGTATGCTGACGGCACGCCCCCACCCCGCGCAGCAGGGATGATCACGGGATGACTACCGGCTCTGGAATGAGGGAAGCATGCGCGCACGCTTGCTTGTGACTGTTCTGGCAACGGCCCTGGTGGCCGGTTGCCAGGGGCTGGCCAACCGGCCACCGCCACTGACCGATCCGCTGGCCTCGGCCCCGCCGGTGCAAAAAGGCCTGGATGCCCAGAGCCTGGCCACGCTGCTGACCGCCGAACTGGCCGGCCAGCGCGGTGATTTCGAGCGAGCCGCCCGCGGCTACCTGGAAACCGCCGAACGCTACGATTCCCCGGCACTGGCGGAGCGCGCCACGCTGGCCGCACGCTACACCGACGACCCGCAGCTGCAGGCCCGGGCCGCCGAGCATTGGCGACGCTTGGCCCCGGAGGCCGAAGCCCCCGCCCGTTTGCTGGCCAACCTGGCGCTGGAGCGCGGCGACTGGCAAGCCAGTCTCGAGCAGCGCCTGGCGCTCGCCGAGCGGGGCGGCCAAGGCGATCTGGTCGGCTTCGCCGAAGCCGCCATCGAGAACGAGATAGACGCTGCGCCACTGATCGAGCGTCTGCGCCGCTACTTGCAGACCCACGAGGTGCAGCCCGATGTCGTGCTGGCCACCGCCCTGCTGGAGGCCGCCAGCGGCGAGACCGCACGCGCCGATGCACGCCTGGGTCGGCTCGCCGAAAGCCACCCGACGCTTCCCGGACTGTGGCTCACCCGGGCGCGCATCGCCCTGCAGGAAGGCCGCAACGCCGATGCCCGCGACGCCGCGCTTCGCGGGCTCGAAAACGCCGAGGACGATAGCCGCTTCATTCTGCTGCTGGCCCGCGCGCAACTGCGCCTCAATCAGGTGGAAAGCGCCGAGGCGCGCATCAATGCCCTGCTCGCGCGACATTCCGATTCCGTCGAGCTGCGCCTGGCGCTGGCCCAGTTGTATCTCGAGGAAGCCCACCCGGCACCGGCCCGGCGGCTGTTGCTGCCGCTGATCGACAGTCAGCCGACTCCGCCGCTGGCCTTCATCATGCTCGGCAACATCGCCGAGCAGGCCGGCGAGATCGACAATGCGCTGCTTTACTATCGCCAGGTGCCAATCGGCGATGGCTTCATCGAGGCTCGCCAGCGCGCCGCCTACATGCTCGCCGACAATGACCGCCTGGCCGACGCCCAGACCTTTCTGCGCATCGAGCGCCTGCGCCATCCCGAGGCCTACGCCGAGCTGATCGGCCTGGAGGTCGATCTGCTCCAGGCGCATGACCAGACCGACGAGGCTCGCCAGCTGCTCGACCGGGCCGTGGCCCGGCACCCCGACGACACCCAGTTGCGCTTCACGCGGGGCATGTTCCGCTATCGACAGGGCAACCTGGCGGGCATGGAGCGCGATCTTCGTCATGTCATCGAACTCGAGCCGCACAACGCCATGGCGCTCAACGCTCTGGGCTATACCCTGGCCGACGAGACACCTCGCCTCGAGGAGGCGCGCGAACTGATCGAACGCGCCCATCGCCTGGAGCCCGAATCCCCGGCGATCATCGATAGCCTGGGCTGGGTCTATCACAAGCTGGGCGACGACCAGCGAGCGCTGCCCTACCTGCGCGAAGCCTATCGTCAGCAGCCGGACCAGGAGATCGCCGCTCATCTGGCCGAAGTGCTGTGGCGGCTCGAACGCCGCGATGAAGCGCGGGCACTGATCGAGGAGGCGCTCGAGCGTTATTCCGAGCGACCGCGGATCGATGCCCTGCTCGAGCGCATTCCCGAACTCGCCCCCACCACTATCGACCCGGAGTAATGCCATGCGACGGCTTGCCGCGATCACTTTCGGCCTGGCACTGCTGGCCGGCTGCGCCAGCCAGGCGCCCTCTCCCGAATCGTCCCGTGCAAAGGGCGACTGGGCCGACCAGAAGCCGCGCCTAGAGGCGCTGGACAGCTGGCGCCTAGCCGGCAAGATGGGCCTGCGCACGCCGCACGACGCCCAGAGCGCCAACCTCGACTGGACACAGCGCGCCGGCCATTACCGCATGCTGATCAGCGGCCCTTTCGGTGCCGGACGCAGCGTTCTCGAAGGCGGCCCGGACGGCGTGGTGCTGACCACCGGCGAGGGCCGCTTCGAGGCCGACACTCCCGAGCAATTGATGGAGCAACAGCTCGGTTGGTCGCTGCCGATCTCGGCGCTCGACAACTGGGTGCGCGGACTGCCGTCGCCGATCGTCGAGTATCAGTTGACTCGCGACGCGCTGAATTTCCCGCAGCGCCTTCGTCAGGCCGGCTGGGTGATCGATTATCGCGACTGGACGCAGGCCGATGGCTTGTGGCTGCCACGCCGGATGGTGATGAGTTTCGCCGACTGGCGCGCCACCCTGGTCGTCAACGAGTGGCACCCGGGCGCTGCGGACGCCGGCGATGGCTGAACTGAGCCTGCCGGCGCCCGCCAAGCTCAACCGCTTGCTGCGTATCACCGGCCGCCGCGCCGATGGCTACCACGAACTGCAGACGCTGTTTCAGTTTCTCGACCACGGCGATACGCTAAAGCTGCGCCGCCGCGAGGATGACCGGATCACGCTGACGCCGGCGCTACCGGGCGTCGATCATGACGCCAACCTGATCGTGCGAGCGGCACGGCTACTGCAGGAGAGCACCGGCTGTCGCCTCGGCGCCGATATCGCCCTGACCAAGCGCCTGCCGATGGGCGGCGGCCTGGGCGGAGGAAGCTCGAACGCCGCCACCGCCCTGCTCGGCCTGGCCCGCCTCTGGCAACTGTCCGTGTCGCTCAATGCGCTCGCCGAGCTGGGCCTGCGCCTCGGCGCCGACGTACCGGTGTTCATCCACGGTCGCGCCGCCTGGGCCGAAGGCATCGGTGAGCGCCTGACGCCGGTCGAGCTCGATACGCCCTGGTTCGTGGTCGTCCATCCCGGGATCGAGGTCGCCACGCCCGCGGTATTCGGGGCGGGGCAATTGACACGCGACACCCCCCCAATTAGTATGGCGCGCGCACTGCAGGAGGGGCCGCACGCCTGGCGCAACGATTGCCAGCCGACCGTGCGCCGGCTCTATCCGGCCGTGGGCGAAGCGCTCGATTGGCTGTCCGGCTTCGCCCCGAGCCTGCTGACCGGAACCGGCGCCTGTGTCTTCTGCCAATTGACGCATAGTGACGAGGCAGATAGCATACTCGCCCGTGTTGGCGATGGCTGGCATGCCTTCAAGGCACGCGGCTGCAACACGTCTCCCCTCCATCAGGCGCTGGGCCTGCACTGATCGGATTTCTGATCACAGGTTCATGATCAAGGTCTAATGATCAAGGCGGTCGAAGCCGGCGACGCACGGCGTCACGGCTAGCGAAGGGCACGGTTACTGGGGTATCGCCAAGTGGTAAGGCAGCGGCTTCTGGTGCCGCCATTCCCAGGTTCGAATCCTGGTACCCCAGCCATTTCCCTGCGCGCGATTGCTCATTCCGCTCCAGAGACCCCCTGAACACTCCAAAGGTGGCTGCGCGTGTCTAAATTGATGGTTTTCGCCGGGAACGCCAATCCCGAACTCGCCCGCAAGGTTGCCGAGGCACTCGACAACCGGTTGGGACATGCCACGGTCGGTCAGTTCAGCGATGGCGAAATCGCGGTCGAGATCAACGAGAACGTTCGCGGCAAGGACGTCTTCATCCTGCAGTCCACCTGCGCCCCGACCAACGACAACCTGATGGAACTGATCTTCATGGTCGACGCCCTGCGCCGCGCGTCCGCCGCACGGATCACCGCCGTGGTGCCCTACTTCGGCTACGCCCGTCAGGACCGCCGGGTACGCTCGGCCCGCGTGCCGATCTCGGCCAAGGTGGTCGCCGACGTGATGGTCAAGGCCGGCGTCGACCGGGTGATGACCATGGACCTGCACGCCGACCAGATTCAGGGCTTCTTCGACGTGCCCGTCGACAACGTCTACGGCTCGCCGATCCTGCTCGACGACATCGAGCGCCAGAACTACGACGACCTGGTCGTCGTCTCGCCCGATGTTGGCGGCGTGGTCCGCGCGCGCGCCATCGCCAAGCAGCTCAACGCCGACCTGGCGATCATCGACAAGCGCCGGCCCCAGGCCAATCACGCCCAGGTTATGCACATCATCGGCGAGATCGAGGACCGCACCTGCGTGGTGGTCGACGACATGGTCGATACCGCCGGCACGCTGTGCAAGGCCGCCGAGGCGCTCAAGGATCACGGCGCCCGTCGCGTCGTCGCCTATGCCACGCACCCGATCCTGTCCGGCCCGGCCGTCGACAACATCAGCGGATCGGTGCTTGACGAACTCGTCGTGGCCGATACCATTCCGCTGTCCGAAACCGCGCGGCGCAGCGGCAAGATTCGCCAGCTGTCGGTCGCCGGCCTGATCGCCGAGGCGATCCGCCGGGTCAGCAACGAAGAATCCGTAAGCGCGATGTTCCACTGAACGTCGCGTTGAGGCGTCTGCCTCGGATACGTGCGCCGCGAGGCGCTACCGGAAACGCCATCGTCTGGTCGCGGGCGATGGCGATTTCCTTATTTTAAACCCGCGAGGTTACATCAATGTCCGATTATCAACTCACCGCCAACGTTCGTCACGACCTGGGGAAAGGTGCGAGCCGCCGCCTGCGTCGTGAGAACCAGCAGGTCGCTGCCATCATCTATGGTGGCGAAAAGGCACCGCAGCCGATCACCATCGACAAGCCGGCCTTCTACAAGGCGATCGAGGAAGAATCGTTCTTCTCCTCGATCATCAATATCGATGTCGATGGCACCAAGGAACAGGTCGTCGTCCGTGACCTGCAGCGCCACCCCTTCAAGGCGCTGGTCACCCACGCCGACTTCCTGCGTGTCGATGCGACGCATGAGATGACACTCAACGTGCCGTTGCACGTGATCGGCGAAGACAGCAACCAGAGCGTCAAGGAAAAGACCGGCGTGTTGCATGTGCTGGCCAACGAAGTCGAAGTCAGCTGCTTGCCGAAAGATCTTCCGGAATATCTGGAAGTCGACATCGCGGAACTCGGTATCGGCGATACGCTCCACCTATCCGACCTTAAGCTGCCGAAAGGCGTATCTCTCGTCGCCCTGACACATGGCGAAGAGCATGATGCCGGCGTGGTCAGCATCACTCGTCCGACAGTCGTTGCTGCCGATGACGAGGAAGAAGGCGGAGCGCAGGACGAGAGCGGCGAAGAAGAAAGCAAGGACAAGTCCGAGTAATCGGTACCTGCCCTGGACGGCAACCAGCAAGGCACCTGCATGAGCCACGTCAAAGCGATCATCGGCCTGGGCAATCCGGGCGCGAATTACGCCGAAACTCGGCACAATGCGGGCGCCTGGCTGGTTGAAGCCCTGGCGCGCGACAGCCACACGCCGCTGCGCATGGAAAGGAAGTTCCTTGGCGAATACGCCAAGGTCCACTTCGCCGGTCGCGACCTTCATCTGCTAAATCCGACCACTTTCATGAACCGCAGCGGCGCGGCTGTCGCCGCGCTTTGCCAGTTCTTCAAGCTCGCCCCCGACGAACTACTCGTCGTTCATGACGAGCTGGACATCGATCCCGGTACCGCTCGTTACAAGACCGGTGGCGGTCATGGCGGCCACAACGGGCTGCGCGACACCATCAGCGCGCTGGGCAACAGCAACGCCTTCCATCGCCTGCGCATCGGTATCGGCCATCCCGGCGACGCCAAGCAGGTCACCAATTATGTGCTGGGGCGGCCCGGCAAGGCCGAACGTCAGGCCATCGATGCCGCGCTCGACGAGTGCCTTCGCACCCTACCCGACGCCTTGGGCGGCGACTGGGCCAAGGCCATGAATCGCCTGCACAGCTTCAAACCGTAAGCGCCCGATCATCCCTTCCCGATGGGCTTCCCATCGCGCAAAAGTTACAGCCTCGCGCGCTTTTCCCGTAGAATACCCGCCATTGCGTTCACGCCTTTCTGCATCTTCAGGACCAAACCATGGGTTTCAATTGCGGCATCGTCGGCCTGCCCAACGTCGGCAAATCCACGCTCTTCAATGCACTGACCAAATCGGGTATCGACGCCGAGAACTTTCCGTTTTGCACCATCGAGCCGAATACCGGCATCGTGCCGATGCCCGACCCGCGCCTCGACAAGCTGGCCGAAATCGTCAAGCCCGAAAAGGTGATTCCGACCACCATGGAGTTCGTCGACATCGCCGGACTGGTCGCCGGCGCCTCCAAGGGCGAGGGCCTCGGCAACCAATTCCTCGCCAATATTCGCGAGACCGAGGCGATCGCCCATGTGGTGCGCTGCTTCGATAACGACAACGTCATCCACGTCGCCAATCAGGTCGACCCGCGCGCCGATATCGAGATCATCAACATGGAGCTCGCGCTGGCCGACCTGGATACCGTCGAGCGCGCCAGCCAGCGCCTGACGCGTGTGGTCAAGGGCGGCGACAAGGACGCCATCGCCACCAAGGCGGTGCTCGACCGCATCCAGCCGCATCTCGCCGAAGGCCAGCCGCTAAGGAGCTTCGGCCTCTCCGACGAGGACAAGCGCCAGGTCAAGAGCTTCGGTTTCCTGACCCTCAAGCCGACCATGTACATCGCCAACGTCAACGAGGACGGCTTCGAGGCCAACCCCTATCTTGACGTGGTCCGCGAGATCGCCGCCGAGGAAGGCGCCGTGGTGGTGCCAGTGTGCAATCAGCTCGAAGCCGAGATCGCCGAACTCGACGACGAGGAGCGCAGCATGTTCCTCGACGAGATGGGCATGAGCGAACCCGGACTCGACCGCGTGATCCGCGCCGGCTACAACCTGCTCGGCCTGCAGACCTACTTCACCGCCGGGGTCAAGGAAGTGCGCGCCTGGACGGTCAAGGTCGGCGCCACCGCGCCGGAAGCCGCCGGAGTGATCCATACCGACTTCCAGAAGGGCTTCATCCGCGCCGAGGTGGTCGGCTACGACGACTTCGTTGCACTGGGCGGCGAACAGGGCGCCAAGGATGCCGGCAAGTGGCGTCTCGAGGGCAAGGAGTACGTCGTCAAGGACGGCGATGTCGTTCACTTCCGCTTCAATGTCTGAGCGCGCGGTTGTTGGCGCGGATAATGTTGACACCTCAAGGCGTTACGGGTAATATTCGCCCCCGTTGAAGGGCTACGTAGCTCAGCTGGTTAGAGCACATCACTCATAATGATGGGGTCCCCTGTTCGAATCAGGGCGTAGCCACCAGTTACATAAAAACGCCTCGTCGGTTCGCCGACGAGGCGTTTTTCGTTCACCGCGATTAGCTGTCCTGGCTTACGCCAACGCCCTTCCCAGCAGGCGCGGCTCGCGCTCCAGCGTCACGCCGAAGCGCTCTTCGACCGTGTCGGCGACGCGGCGCGCCAGCGCCAGCAGCTCATCGACGCTGCCCCCACCGTGATGCACCAGCACCAGCGCCTGACGATCGTGAACGCCGACATGCCCTTCTCTCAGTCCCTTGAGGCCGCACTGGTCGATCAGCCAGCCGGCGGCGAGTTTGACGCGTCCATCGCCGAGCGGGAAATGCGGTATCGCCGGATACTCGGCCAGCAGTTCCTGGGCGCGTTCGGCGGCGACGACCGGGTTCTTGAAGAAGCTGCCGGCGTTGCCAAGCAGCGCCGGATCGGGCAATTTCTCGCGGCGCACCTGGCTGACCGCGGCGACCACCTCGCTGGCGCTGGGCGACGGCCCCAGCCGCGCGGCCAGATCGCCGTAGCCGAGCCGCGGCGCCGGCCGAGTGGACAGGCGCAGCACCAGGCGGGTAATCAGCACCCGGCCATCGAGAGCGTGCTTGAAGATGCTATCGCGGTAGGCGAAGTCGCACTCGTCGCGACTCAGGACCGCCTCGCGGCCGTCGTCGAGGTACAAAAGGTGCACGCTCTCCAGCAGATCGGCGAGCTCGACGCCATAGGCACCGATGTTCTGGATCGGCGCCGCGCCGACACGCCCCGGGATCAGCGCCAGGTTCTCGGCCCCCCACAGTTCGTGCGCCGCCAGCGTCTCGACCAGTGCATGCCAGTTCATGCCGGCCTCGACATGCACGCGCACCCTGTCCGCGTCGAGCCGCTCGAGCCACCAATCGGCGAAGTCGGCCTGTACCACCAGACCCGGCAGCCAGGGCCGCAGAATCAGGTTGCTGCCGCCACCGAGCACGCTGACCGGCCAGCCACTGCGGCGCGCCTCGTCGAGCACCCGGCGGGCGTCGTCGAGATTGGCGAGCGCGGCGAAACGCTCGGCCCGGCACGCCAGACCCAGGGTGTTGGCCGTGCCGAGTTCGACGTCGTGACGGATCATCTCGCCGTCGGCCCGCCGCGCAGTTTTACCTGAAGCTTTTTACGCAATTCAGCGACCAGGCCGTTGCTGGCGGCCTCGATTAGCTCGAAGACCCTGGCGAAGCCCTCGTCGCCGCCATAGTAGGGATCCGGCACCGCCTCGTCGGGGCGTTCGGCGAAGGCCAGGAAGAGTCCGATGTGCGCGCTACAGTCGGCGGGACGCTGCGCCTGGATGGCGGCGAGGTTATCGTGGTCCATCGCCAGGATGTAGTCGAAACGCCCGAAGTCCTCGGCGTCTAGCGTCCGCGCCCGCAACGCATCGATATCGATGCCTCGCTGGCGCGCCGCCTCGAGCGCCCGACGATCCGGCCCCTTGCCGACGTGCCAGTCGCCGATGCCACAGGAATCGACCTCGACCTGCGTATCCAGGCCGGCGGCGGCGAGCCGCACGCGCAGCACGCCCTCGGCGGTGGGTGAACGACAAATATTGCCCAGACAGACAAACAGTACGCGGATCATGACTTGGAGCCTCGGCGTGTAGTGCGAAAATAACGATGAAGCGTGGCGGCTAGCCTGCGAAGAGACGGCGCACACGCGCGAGATCCTCGACGCTATCGACGCCCGCCGGATGGGCCTGGCGGGCCAGACCGACCTGGATGTGCCGACCGTGATGCAAGGCGCGCAACTGCTCGAGTTGCTCGAGCTGCTCCAGCGGGCTCGGCAACCAGTCGACGTAGTCGGCCAAAAAGCCGGCGCGGTAGGCGTAGAGCCCTATGTGACGCAGCCAGGCATCGGTCGCCAAGGCTTCGGGACGTGCGGCAAACTGCTCGCGGTCCCAGGGTATCGGCGCCCGCGAGAAGTACAGCGCGCGGCCGTGGATGTCGCGCACCACCTTGACCACGTTGGGATTGAACAGCGCCTCGATGTCGCTGATCGGCTCGGCCAGCGTGGCGATCGAGGCCTCGGCGTCGTCGCCCAGCCTTACCGCCACCTGGGCGATGGCCGAGGGCGGCAGCAGCGGCTCGTCGCCCTGCACGTTGACCACGATGGTCTCGGCGGAAAGCCCCAGCGTCTCGGCGACCTCGGCGAGCCGGTCGGTTCCCGAGGGATGGTCGTCGCGGGTCATCAACGCCTCGCCTCCGGCGGCCTCCACCGCACGCAGGATGCGCTCGTCGTCGGTGGCCACCACCACCCGCGCCGCGCCGCTGGCGATCGCCTGTTGCCAGACGCGCACCACCATCGGCTGGCCGGCGATGTCGAGCAGCGGCTTGCCCGGCAAGCGGCTGGAGCCATAGCGGGCCGGGATCACCACCACGAAATGCTCGGAGGCTTCGCCCACGACCTGCCTCGCAGACTGCTGGGTCACGGCGTCGCCCCCGGCTGGTCGTCATCGGGCCCGGCGCTCTTGTGGAGCTTCTCGTCGACGTCCATGACCCGCGCCTCTTCCTGAAGCATTACCGGGATGTCGTCGCGGATGGGGTACGCCAGGCCATCGAAATGACACTTGAGTTCGCCGCGCTCGCGGTCGTACTTGAGCTTGCCCTGGCAGAGCGGGCAGACCAGCATGGCCAGCAATTCCTTATCCATGAGTTACCTCGCAGGTCGCGGGTTGTAGGGTTTCGAGCCGCTCGCGCAGCCAGGCGACGAACGCCGGGTCCGGTTGGGCCTCGACATCCAGCGCCCAGCAGCGCTCGTTGGCGAATCGCCGACACTTGACGGCGTCCTTGGCGGTCATCACCACCGGGCGATTGTCGGCGAAGCGCAGGTCGCCGGCGGTATAGCGATGATGATCGGGCAATGGATGGGCGTCGTGTTCGACCCCCAGCGCATCGAGGGTGGCGAAGAAGCGCGGCGGGTGGCCGATCCCCGCCAGCGCGTGCACGCGACCGGCGAACGGCACCTGGTCGACCGGGTAGCAGACGCCGTCGGTGAGATGCCGCCAGCGCGCCGGCGCCAGCGTCATGGCGTACCCTGCGGCCGGCAAGTCCGTCGCTTTCGGCGCGCCGTTGATCACCACCGCGTCGACCGTCCGCAGGCGCTCCACCGGCTCGCGCAGCGGCCCCGCCGGCAGACAGTGGCCGTTGCCGAAACCGCGCGCGCCGTCGACCACCACCAGTTCGATATCGCGGCCCAGGGCCAGATGCTGCAGGCCGTCATCGGCGATCACGATGTCGCAACCGGCGGCGATCAGCTTGCGCGCGCCGCGCGGGCGATCGGGATCGACCACCACCGCCAGGCCGGTCTGCTGGGCGAGCATCAACGGCTCGTCACCGCTCTGTGCGGCATCGCTGTCGACATTGACGTACAGCGGATAGCGCGGCGCATCGCCGCCGTAGCCGCGCGAGACGATGCCCGGCTGCCAGCCCTGCTCGGCCAGCCAGCGCGCCAGCCAGGCGACCAGCGGCGACTTGCCGGTACCGCCCAGGGTCAGGTTGCCGACCACGATCACCGGTACCGGCGAGCGCCACTGGGTCTTGCGTCCCGCCGCGTAGGCCCGCTGGCGGGCGCCGACTGCCTGCCGGTAGAGCCATGCCAATGGCCGCAGCGTCTGCAGCCAGGCGGCGTCGCGATACCAGGCTTCGCTCAGCCGACTCATGCCACCGCTTCCTGGAACTGCAGCCGGTAGAGCGATGCGTAGGCGCCATCGCGCTCGAGCAGTTCGCCGTGGCTGCCGCTCTCGACGATCCGGCCCTGCTCCATCACCAGGATGCGATCGGCGCGCTCGATGGTCGACAGGCGGTGGGCGATGACGAAGGTGGTGCGTCCGCGGCAGACCTCCTCCAGCGCGCGCTGGATGTAGCGCTCGGATTCGGTGTCCAGCGCCGAGGTCGCCTCGTCGAGCACCAGCAACGGGGAGTCCTTGAAGATCGCCCGGGCGATCGCCAGGCGCTGGCGCTGGCCGCCGGAAAGCATCACCCCGTTGTCACCGACCACGGTATCGTAGCCCCGCGGCAGCTGGGCGATGAATTCGTCGGCATAGGCCGCCCGCGCCGCGGCCTCGACCGCCTCGCGATCGGCATCGGACACACCGTAGGCGATGTTGTCGGCGACCGAGGCATTGAATAGCGTCACCTGCTGCGAGACCAGCGCGATCTGGCGACGCAGCGGCGACAGTCGATAGTCCTCGACGGCCACATCGTCGATCGTCACGCGTCCCTGGGTCGGCCGATAGAAGCGCGGCAATAGATTGACCAGCGTCGACTTGCCGCTACCCGAGCGACCGACGATGGCGATCATCTCGCCGGCCTCGACGCGCAGATCGATGCCCTTGAGCACTTCGGGCTGATCGTCGCCATAGGCGAAGTGCACGTCCTCGAAGGTGACCCGACCGGCGATTCCCTCGGGCTCGCGCTGCCCTTCGTCGACCTCGGCCGGCACCTCGAGCAGGCGGAACAGCTCGCTGGCGGCCGCCAGGCCCTTCTGGATCACCGAGTTGATCTCGGTAAGCTGCTTGATCGGCTTGGCCATCAGCGCGGCGGCAGTAATGAAGGCGACGAACTCGCCGGGCGTCATGCTGGCCATCAGGTCCGGCGCCATCGCCAGCCACACCAGACCGGCCAGCGCCACCGCCACCAGCAACTGGATGATCGGCGTGCTGGTGGCCTTGGTCAGCGCCTCCTTGAGACTCTGGTCGCGGTTGTAGGCGCTGGCGGCGGCGAATCGGCGCTTCTCGTAGTCCTCGGCACCGTGGGTGCGCATCACCTTGTAGCCGGTCAGCGCCTCGGAGGCGACATGGGTGACATCGCCCATCGAGTGCTGGATGCGCCGCGAGATACGCCGGAAACGCTTGCTGGCGTAGCGCACCACCAGGCCGATCAGCGGCGTCACGGTGAGAAACAGCAGCGTCAGCAGCCAGTTGGTCCAGAGCAGATAGCCCACCAGGCCGATCACGAACAGCCCTTCGCGAAGAATGATGGTGATGGCGTTGGTCGCCGCGCCGGTGACCTGCTCGACGTGATAGGTGACCCGCGAGATCAAATGCCCGCTCGAGTGCGAATCGAAGAAGCGCCCGGGCAGATGGAGCATGTGGTTGAACACGCTGCAACGCAGCGAGTGCACCACGTTGCGCGCCACGTTGCTCATGTAGAAGGTGCCGAGGAAGGTCCCCACACCGCGCAGCGCGAACATGCCGACCACGAACAGCGGCAGGAACAGCCGAAAATCGGCGTCGGGGTGCTGAATGCCGTCGATCAGGCGCTTCATCATCTCGGCCAGTGCGGTGCTCGAGGCGGCGTAGATCGCATAGCCGACGACCGCCGCGGCGAAGTACTTCCAGTACGGTCGCACATAGCCGAGCAGGCGCCGATAGAGGGTCCAACTGGTTGCTTGCGTCACGGCGTCTCCGCTTGGTTGAGGGGTTCTGACGGCGTGCGGGTGGCGATGCGTACACGCTGGATGCCCAACGCGGCCGCCTGATCGAGCGCCCCGACCACCGTCGCGTGGCTCGCCTGGCCGTCGGCTTCGATCACCAGCCCCTGCTCGCGGGCCACGGCGGCGCGCTCACTCAGCGCCTGGCGCAGTGCACCGGTGGCCTCGAAGGTTCGTCCATCAAGCCGGTAGTCGCCGTCACGGGTCACCACCACGGTCACCGGCGAGACCTTGGCAGGCATGCCGTTCTCGCTCGCGGGCAGCGTCAGCTCCAGCGCCTCGCGAGTCTCGAAGGTGGTCGAGACCATGAAGAAAATCAACAGCAGGAATACCACGTCGATCAATGGCGTCAGATTGACCTCCGCCGGCTCCCGGTGGCGTCGGGCGAACTTCATGCGTGCGCTCCACGGGAGTCGCGCCGCTCGGCCAGGGTCAGCTCGCTGCCATGGTGAGCGAGAAACTCGACCACCTGCCCGGCCTGCTCTTCCATGCGCACCGTGATGTCCTCGACGCGACGCTGAAAGTAGCGGTGGAACATCAACGCCGGAATCGCCACGGTCAACCCCGCGGCGGTGGTCACAAGCGCCTGGGAGATGCCGCCGGCGAGCTCGGCGGTCTGTTCGGCCCCCTCGGCGGAAACGATCACCGCGAAGACCTGGATCATGCCCACCACCGTGCCCAGGAGGCCAATCAGCGGCGTGATCGAGGCGATCGTCCCCAGCGGACTGAGAAAGCGCTCCATGTCATGGATGACGGCGGTCGCCGCCTCCTGCAGGCGGGCGCGTACCTGATCCTGGCCCAGCCGGGCGTTACGCAGTCCCGCCGCGAGTATGCCGCCAAGCGGCGAGTGACTCTCCAGCCAATAGAGATTGACCTGCCCCTGCTGGATAAGCTCGCAGACTTCCTGACCAAGATGCGGCGGAGCGATCCGCGAAATACGCAGGCTCCACAACCGCTCGAGGATGATCAGCGTCGCCAGCAGCGAGCAGCCCACGATGGGGAGCATCAACAAGCCGCCGGCCAGCAAAGCGTCGTACATGTTCATTCACCCCCTCTCCCGGTCATCAGCCGATCCATCCGCGACTCCAGCATGGTTCCCCCACTTATCCTAGCGAGCCGTCCTCGCGAGCCATCGCTACGGCCCCGGCCCAGGCCAGTCCGTATCACTCGCCGGCGCTCCGGTGCGGCGATTCTACCGCATGGCAGCGCCCATCGACACCGTCGCCCCAGCCCGCCGGCACGCGCTCGGCAATCACCGGATGCGCCGCATGGCCGCCCAGTTGAAAGGTCACCGCGCCGTCCGTGGCGGTATTCCAGAGACAGCTGCCGGCGTCGCGGAAGCGCCGCACCACACTCGCCGCCGGGTGTCCGTGCGGATTGTCGCGGCCTGCGCTGAACACCACATGCCGGGGCCGGCTGGCCGCGACCCAGCTCGGTGACGAGCTGCTGCGACTGCCGTGATGTCCCGCCACCAGCACGCTGACCGGGCCCGGCAAGGTCTCCGCGAGGCGCCGTTCGACCTCGGCGCCGGCATCGCCACTGACCAGCAGACGCTGGCCACCGGCCTCGACCAGCAACACGCAGGAGCGATCGTTGGACGCTCGTCCGGCCAGGTCGGCCCCGGCCGGTGGCCCGAGGAAGCGAAACTCGACCCCGTCCCAGCGCCAGTGGCCACCCGCCCGGCAGGCTCGATCCTCCACGCCCAGCGCATCGGCGCCCGACGCAGCAACGCCCGGCGAGTACCAGCGCGCGACATGATGCAACTCGCCGAGTGCCGCTATGCCGCCGGCGTGATCGCGATCGCTGTGGCTGACGATGACCGCGTCGAAGACCTGGCCCGGCGGCCAGAGCGTCTCCAGCGGCATGAAACCGGAGCGAAAACGCGGCCCGGTGTCGAACAGCAGGCGGTGATGTGCCGTGCGCAACGCCAGCAGCTGACCCTGGCCGACATCGTGGACACGCACCTGCAGCGTACCGGTGGCGATGCTCGGTGGCGTCAGCGTCATGCCCATCAGCAGCAGCGCCATGCTACCGGCCCAGCGCGGGGTGCGAGCCACGCCGGGCAGCGCCCACAGCGCCGCGAGCAGGATCAACGCCAGGGCCAGCGGCCAGGCCTGCCAAGCCGGCGGCTGCCACAGCGGCATCATGTTCATGCACCAAGTCAGCAGTGCATGCAGAGCGTGGGCCAGCAGCGCGAACAGCTGCCAGACGCCTTCGGCCAGGGGCGGCGCCCAGGCCAGCAGCCAACCGGCCAGCCCCAGCGGCACCATCAGGCTACCCACCAGCGGCACGACCAGCAGGTTGACCAGCGGTGCCGCCGGCGCCAGCCGATCGAAGGCCAGCAGTACCGCCGCCGCCATCAGCGGCGCCAGCAGGCATTGGCTGCGCAACAGCGCCAGCAGCCAGCCCCGGCCACCGCTCGGTCGCCTGCGTCCCTGCCAGATCACGATTAGCAATCCCACGGCGACGAACGACAACCACAGCCCCGGGCGCCACAGCGCCAACGGATCGAGCAGCACGATGACCACCAGCGCCAGCCACCAGCCCTGCCAGGGGCCGGGCGCGTGCCGCCCGCTGGCCACCCATAGCCCGACCAGGGTCATGATCATCGCCCGCAAGGCCGGCGGCTCGAGCCCGGCCAACCCGGCGTAGCCGATCGCCGCCGCCGCGGCACACCACCAGGGCCACGTCGTCAGCCGCCAGCGGCACGGCGTGACCAGCCGCGCCAGACCGCGTGCCAACCCCAGCACCAGCGTCGCCACCAGGCCGACGTGCAGGCCCGAGATGACCATTACGTGCGTCGTACCGGTGGCGTTGAGCAGCTCCCAGTCGTCGCTATCGAGCCGCTCGGCAGCCCCCAGCGTCAGAGCCGCCAACCAGCGTCGTGCCAGTGGGTCAGCGACATGCCGGTCGAGATAGCCGAGCGCCGCCTCGCGCAGCCCCGGCTCACCGGCGGCCAGACGCTGGGGCGGCGGCGCATCGCGGACGTAGCCGGTGGCGTCGATGCCCTCACGCCACAGCCAGGCGGCGTAATCGAAACTATCGGGATTGGCGAAGCCGGCCGGTGGGCGCAAACGCAGCGTCAGATGCCAGCGATCGTTCACCGCCAGCGCCGGCGGGTCGTACCAGCTGACCCGCACATGATCGAGCGCGGCACAGCTCGGCCGCCCGGGCTCGCGCGGCCGGCACTCCTCGACGGCCAGCCGCAATCGCGTGAAGCGGCCCTCATCGCTGAGCGAAACGATCCGGACCTGGGTCGTCAGATCGGCACGCGACAGCCCTTGCGGCAGTTGCGCACCGCGTGCCAGCAGCACCTGACCGGCACTCACGGCCAGCACGGCGATCAATAGCGCCAAGCGGTAACGTCGCATGGCCAGGGCCGCCAGCAGGGCCAGCGCCAAGCCGGCAAGGAGTCCCGGCAATGGCAGCGTACCGAGCAGGCCACCGAGCATGGCGGCGATCGCGAGTGGCGGCGCCAGGCCGACGAGCGGAAATCGAAGATGCGGTATGTGCGTGGAACCTCCCGGAGCGATCGAGCATGGCAGGACGCCAACCAACTATGGATAATAGCCGGAACCCGAGCCAGCGAGCGAGACCATGCCGCGCCGCCTGTTACAGCGCTACATGCCCCACCCGGACGTTCTCAAGCGCAACCGCTCGCTGCGCTTCATGAGCGGTCTGATCGGCAATGCCACGCTGTGGGTGCTGACTCGCCGCTCGGTGGGCAATGCCTTCATGGTCGGGTTGTTCTGCGCCTTGCTGCCGATCCCGTTCCAGATGGTCGTCGCGGCGACGGGCGCCTGGCTGCTGCGCTGCAACCTGCCGCTCTCGGTGGGCCTGGTATGGCTGACCAACCCGTTGACCATGCCGATCATCTTCTATGCCAACTACCGTCTCGGTGCCTGGCTGATGAATACCCCGGCGCGCCAAGTCCCCGAACAGATCAACGTCCACTGGATCGCCGCCAAGATGGCCGACATCCTGCCTCCGCTGATGCTCGGCTCGCTGGTCGCGGCCGTAACCGTGGGGCTCGCCAGCAACCTGATCATTCGCCTGATATGGCGCTGGCACGTGGCGCGCAACTGGAAGCGCCGTGCCCGGCGGCGGCGTCACGCCGCGCGCCAGGCCCAAGTACAGGCGCGCAGCGCCAGCGTTCGTCACGACGAACCCAGCTAGCTCCTCAGCCCGCCGGCTGCAGGCGCCCGCCGTCGAGGTGCAGGACGCGGTCCTGGTGGGCCGCCAGGCCGGGGTCGTGGGTCACCACGACGAAGGCGCAAGCGGCGGTTGCGGCGAGCTCGTCCATCAGCGCGAGGATGCTCGAGGCGGTGGTCTTGTCGAGATTGCCGGTGGGCTCGTCCATCAACATCACGCTAGGGTCGGTTATCAGCGCCCGGGCGATCGCCACCCGCTGACGCTCGCCGCCGGACAGCTCGCCGGGCTTGTGATCGGCGCGCTGGGCCATGCCCACCTTGGCGAGGATTTCGCCGGCCCGCGCCTCGGCGGCCTTGCGCTTGAGACCGCGGATGATCAGCGCCAGGGCGACGTTCTCGCGGGCGGTGAACTCGGCCAGCAGATGGTGAAACTGGTAGACGAAACCGATGTGCCGGTTGCGAAAGCGCCCCAGCTCGGCATCGTCGAGCCCGGCCAGGTCCTGGCCGGCGATATGCACGGTGCCGCCGCTCGGCTGGTCGAGCCCGCCGAGCAGATTGAGCAGCGTGGTCTTGCCCGACCCCGAGCTGCCCACCACCGCCACGCGCTCGCCGGCGCGTACCACGAGTTCGAGCCCGTCGAGCACGGTGACGTCCTGCGGGCCCTCGCGATAGGTACGGCCCAGCCCCTGGCATTCGAGCATGACCTGACGAGTGTCAGCCTCGGTAGAGATTGACGATCGAGATGCTTCATTCATAACGCAATACCTCCGCAGGCTGGACTCGCGCCGCCCGCCAGGCGGGATACAGCGTTGACAGAAAGCTCAGGCCAAAGGCCGCCGCGATGATCACGGCCACGTCGCTCCACAGCAGTTGCGAAGGCAGATAGCTGATGAAGTAGACGTTGGGATCGAGGAACTGGATACCCGTCAGCGCCTCGAAGCCGGCGATGATGTCCGACACCGTCAATGCCAGCACGATGCCCAGGATCACCCCGACGACGATGCCGATCAGGCCGATCGTCAGGCCCTGGACGATGAAGATGCCCATGATGGTCCGCGGGGTCGCGCCCAAGGTCCGCAAAATGGCGATGTCGGCGTGCTTGTCGGTGACCACCATGACCAGTGTCGAGACGATGTTGAACGCCGCCACGGCGACGATAACCAACAGCAGCAGGCCGATCATGCGTTTCTCCATCTGGATCGCCTGGAACAGGTTGCCGTGGGTATAGGTCCAGTCGATGCCGCGATAGCCATAACCCAGCTCCTGGACGATCTCGCGGGTCAAGTCGCTGGCCAGAAACAGGTCGTCGAGTTTGAGGCGCAGCCCGCCCACGTTGTCGCCCATCCGCGCCAGGGTCTGCATGTCCTGGATATTGGCGTAGGCCAGCCGCGCATCGATGTCCGCGCCGACCTTGAAGATGCCGCTGACCGTGAAGCGCTTGAGACGCGGGAACACGCCCCCGGGAGTGATCGAGGCCTCGGGCACCAGCAAGGTGACCTGGTCGCCGACGCCGACGCCCAGATTGCGCGCCAGCAGATCGCCGAGCACGATGTTCCAGTCGCCGGGCGTCAGGTCGTCCAGGCTGCCCTGCGGCATGTGCTGGCCGATGATCGACACGCGCTTTTCGTAGTCCGGGTCGACCCCCCAGACCAGTCCGCCCTCGTTGCGCCCGCCGACCGAGAACATGCCCTGCTGCTGGATGTAGGGCGCGGCCGCGAGCACATGCTCGCGGCGGGTCAGGCGCTGCGCCAGCGGCTTCCAGGCGCTCATGCCCTGAGGCTGCTCGATGCGCGTGTGCGGTACCATGCCGAGCACACGGGTACGTAGTTCGTGGTCGAAACCATTCATCACCGAAAGCACCAGAATGAGCACCGCCACGCCCAGCATCAGGCCCAGCATCGAGGTCATCGAGATGAATGAAATGAAATGGTTACGTCGTTTGGCGCGCACGTAGCGCAGCCCGATCAGAAAGGGGAGGCGATCCAGCATCAACATCGGTTCCTTGTCGGCAGGCGACCCATGGTACGGTTTTTTTCGCGGCGACGCATCGCCGGGCCAGCCGACCCGGGACAACACTTCGTCCGCCGCATTCGATAAGGCTTGCATCGCCCACGGCGACGACTAAAATGCCGCCGCCCGGCATGCGGCTCGCCCGGTACGATAGCCACCCATGGAGACCCCATGACTCAGCGTCTGTTCCCCGAATGGCACCCTCAGGATGCCATTTTGCTTACCTGGCCCGGCGCTCATAGCGACTGGGCGTCGATTCTGCCCCGCATCGAGGCGACGCTGGAAGCCATGGTCGTGGCGATCGCCCGTCACCAGCGCGTGCTGATCAGCGTCGCCGACGAAGCCACCCGCCAGCGCCTGCTGGCGACCTTCCGCCATCTGGGCGTCGACACCGCGTGCCTGCTGTTCGCCGAGGCTCCCAGCGACGACAGCTGGGCCCGCGATCATGGTCCCATCGCCATCGAACGCGACGGCCTCCCGGTGCTGCTCGATTACCGATTCACCGGCTGGGGCGGCAAGTTTCCGGCGGCGCGCGACGATGCGCTGACCGCACGACTACAGGCCGCCGGCGTCTTCGCCGCGCCCGTCGAGGCACATGACCTGGTGCTGGAAGGCGGCGCCATCGATACCGACGGTGCAGGCACGCTGTTGACCACCGAGGCCTGTCTGCTCAATCCCAATCGCAATCCCCGGCTCGATCGCCAGGCGCTGGAAAGCCGGTTGCGCGAGGAGATGGGCATCGCGCGGGTGCTGTGGCTGCGTCACGGTCACCTCGAGGGCGACGACACCGATAGCCATATCGATACCCTGGCGCGCTTCTGCGATCCGCAGACCATCGCCTATGTACGTTGCGACGATCCGACCGACCCGCATTATGCCGAGCTGCGCGCCATGGAAGAGGAGCTCGAGGCGCTGCGCCGGGCCGACGGCGAGCCCTATCGGCTGATCCCCCTGCCCTGGCCCAAGCCCTGCTTCGACCCCGAAGACGGCCACCGCCTGCCGGCCACCTACGCCAACTTCCTGATCATCAACGGAGCGGTACTGATGCCGGCCTATGCCGATTCCGCCGATGCCCGGGCACTGGCAGCGCTCGCCGAGGCCTTCCCGGATCATGAGCTGATCCCCATCGATTGCCGCAGTGTGATCCGCCAGCACGGCAGTCTACACTGCCTGACCATGCAACTTCCGCGAGGCTGCCTGGCCGACGCCAGGCCCTCCCATGACGACGAGGAGCGTTGAGATGCAAGAGACCCTCAAGGTGGGCCTGGTCCAGCAACAGGCTTGGCCCGACAAGGCTCGCAGCCTGGAGGCCAGCGAAGCGGGCATACGTGAGCTCGCCGAACGTGGCGCCGAACTGGTGCTGCTGCAGGAGCTCCACGCCACCCATTACTTCTGCCAGAGCGAGGACGCCGAGCTGTTCGACCTCGCCGAGCCGCTCGACGGCCCCACCGCCACCCGGCTGGCGGAACTCGCCCGCGAACTCGACATCGTGCTGGTCGGCTCGCTGTTCGAGCGCCGCGCCGCCGGCGTCTACCACAACACTGCGGTGGTCATGGATCGTCAACGCGGGCGCGTCGGCTTCTACCGCAAGATGCACATCCCCGACGATCCCGGCTTCTACGAGAAGTTCTACTTCACGCCCGGCGACGCCGACGGCGAGCAGGGCTTCGAGCCCATCGACACCTCGGTCGGTCGGCTCGGCGTGCTGGTGTGCTGGGACCAGTGGTACCCCGAGGCCGCCCGGCTGATGGCCCTGGCCGGCGCCGAACTGCTGCTCTACCCCACCGCGATCGGCTGGCATCCGCCCGATGACCTGCCCGAGAAAGGCCGTCAGAAGGACGCCTGGACGCTGGTCCAGCGCGCCCATGGGGTGGCCAACGGCCTGCCGGTGCTAGTCGCCAACCGCGTCGGCAACGAGCCCGACCACAGCGGCGTCAGCGAGGGCATCCACTTCTGGGGCGGCAGCTTCATCTGCGGGCCGCAGGGCGAACTGCTCGCCCACGCCGGCGACGAGCCCGAAAACCTGCTGGTCGAACTCGACATGAGCCGCAGCGAGCATGTGCGGCGCATGTGGCCCTACCTGCGCGACCGGCGCATCGACGCCTATGGCGACCTGACCCGCCGCTATCGCGATCGCTAACCGCCCCCTGCGGTGCGACGCGTTGCCACGCGTCGCCCGCCCTGCGTTTGTGTTCGCCGATGATTGACTTAAAATGGCCGCCCGGCCGCCTCGACGGCGGCCGAGCCATCATCCGGACCGTCCTTTACACGGACGACCCACTGGAGAGCGACATGAGTCAATCCATCGTCGTGGCGGCGCTCTACAAGTTCGTTGCGCTGCCCGATTATCAAGCCCTGCGCGAGCCGCTGCTCGACGTCATGCAGCGCAACGACGTCAAGGGCACCCTGCTGATCGCCGCGGAAGGCATCAACGGCACCGTATCCGGTCCCCGCGCCGGGATCGACGCCCTGCTCGACTGGCTCAAGCGCGACGCGCGCTTCGATGACATCGAGCACAAGGAGTCGTACTGCGACGCGCATCCGTTCTACCGCACCAAGGTCAAGCTCAAGCGCGAGATCGTCACACTGGGCGTGCCTCAGGTCGATCCCAACCGCAAGGTCGGCACCTACGTCGAGCCCGAGGACTGGAACGCGCTGATCAGCGACCCCGAAGTGCTGGTGATCGATACCCGCAACGATTATGAAGTCGAGATCGGTTCCTTCGAGGGTGCGGTCAATCCCCGCACGCGCTCGTTTCGCGAGTTTCCCGAGTACGTAAAGGCGCACTACGACCCCGCCCGCCACAAGAAGGTGGCGATGTTCTGCACCGGCGGGATTCGCTGCGAGAAGGCCTCGAGCCACATGCTCGATGAAGGCTTCGAGTCGGTCTATCACCTCAAGGGCGGCATCCTTAGCTACCTGGAACAGGTCCCCGAACAGCAGTCACTGTGGCGTGGAGACTGCTTCGTGTTCGATAACCGGGTTACCGTGCGTCACGACCTCAGCGAAGGCGAGTTCGACCAATGCCACGCCTGCCGCCGGCCGATCTCCGAGCAGGATCGCGCTTCGGAAAAGTACCAGCCCGGCGTCAGCTGTCCGCATTGTTGGGACGCTCTGCCCGAGAAGACCCGCGCACGCGCCGCCGAGCGTCAGAAACAGATCGACCTGGCCAAGGCACGCCGCAAGCCGCATCCGATCGGTCGCGACCCGCGGGCCGAGCAGGCCTGATTCGCCGAGACGCTAGCGTGCCATGGATGGGGGCGATAGCGTCTGAGGCTGGCATGCCGTGACAGCTCCAGCTCCAGCTTCTATGATTGGCATGGATAACGGTATAAGAGGTAAGCCGAACGATGGAACTGCAATATCGCCTGCTCGCCGAACTGGAAGCCGCCTTCGACCGGCTGATCGAGTGCGTCGAGGCACTGATCGCCGTCTACGACCGGGCACCGCGCCAGGCCTGGGCACTGGAGGAGCCCCGCCCCGACAGCGACTGGCTGCGCCGGGCGTTGTTCGACTTCTGGTATCAGGATGGTCAGGACGGCCGCACCACGCGTAGCTACGTGGCGCTGATAGCCGCCGATGAAACGCTCCTCGAGGCGGTGGCCGACGTCAACCGCGCCAAGGCCGAGTTCGCCGCGCTGCTCGCGCAGATTCGCGAACAGGCGGCGGCTCTCGTGCCGGAAATCAAGGCGGTATTGCCGTTTCGTCACCCGGCGTTGCACGACCATCTGCGTGGCCAGGGCCTGGCCCGGTTGCATCTCAAGCAGTGCTGGCGGCACATTCCAGTGGCCGACGCACCACTGTCGCGGGTGAGACTGGCCTGGTATACCAGCGGGCGTTCGATCAAACGGCTCACCGTGCGCGAGGCCGAGCAGAAACTGCTGGCGCTCGATAGCGAGGCCGCCCACGTGCGTATCCAGCTCAAGCACTTGGCGGGCATTCCCGACGGCGAACCGCTAGCCCAGGTACAGCGCCAGGCGCCGGTCATGCGCGCCAATCTGTTCTTTCAGGAGCCCTTGGCCGATGGCCGCGAGCGGCGCGCCATGAACCTGCCATTGCCGCTGTTCATTCCGGCGCCGGAGGGCCAGCTGCCCCACCACAACACGCCACTGCCGCGCCCGCCAGCAGGCCGGACCCGCGCACGGCGCAGCGATGAGCGTCTGGAAGACGAGATCTTCCTGCCCAGCCTGCGCGTCTATCGTTACCGTAGCCTGTGAGTTTCAGGCGTCGTGATCGGTATCAGGCAGCTGCTTGAAGCGTATATAGCGATGCAGACGAATCATCGGACGCAGCAGCAATTGCACGCTGCCGATGAGAAATAGCCATACCCCCAAGGTCTTGATGCCGCCTTCGAAGAAGAAACAGACGCTGCCCACGGCAAACCACAAGCCGAGCATGAAGTCGTTGATGATGCTGAGGACCTCGTAACGCTGATGGATGACCAACTCGTCATGGCCGATGGTGAAGGTCCAGTCGTGGCTGTCGGTATGGCGCTCCCTGCGCATGGCAAGACTCCTGTCTAGTGACGAGATGGCCCGCCGCCTGGCGGGCCCGCTTTCTTCGGCAAAGGATCAGAACAGGCGGTTCAGGCCGTTCTGGGCCGCCACCCGGTAGGCTTCCGCCATGGTCGGGTAGTTGAAGGTGGTATTGATGAAGTACTTGAGGCTATTGGCCTCGCCGGGCTGCTGCATGATCGCCTGGCCGATGTGAACGATCTCGGAGGCCTGATCGCCGAAGCAATGGATACCCAGTATCTCCAGCGTGTCGCGATGGAACAGGATCTTGAGCATGCCCACGGTGTCACCGGTGATCTGTGCCCGCGCGGTGTCCTTGAAGAAGGCCTGCGCCACCTCGTAGGGAACCCTCGCCTCGGTGAGTTCACGCTCGCTCCGGCCGACCGAACTGATCTCGGGAATCGTGTAGATACCGGTGGGAATGTCCGCGACGAAACGAAACGGCTCGTCGAGAAAGTCGTCGCTGGCACTGCGACCCTGGTCGTAGGCCGCACTCGCCAGGCTCGGCCAGCCGATCACGTCGCCCACCGCATAGATGTGAGGGAGCATCGTGCGGTAATGCTCATCGACCTGCAGCTGCCCGCGGCCGTTGGCCTCTAGCCCGATATTCTCGAGCCCCAGCTCATCGGTGTTGCCGGTGCGCCCGTTGGCCCACAGGAAGGCGTCGGCACGCAGCTTCTTGCCCGACTTGAGATGCACGACCACGCCCGCCTCATCGCCTTCGATCCTCTCGTACTCCTCGTTGTGGCGCACCAGCACGCCGTGTTGGCGAAGATGGTAGGAGAGCGCATCGCTGATCTCGTCGTCGAGAAACGACAGCAACCGGTCGCGCGTATCGATCAGATCGACCTTGACCCCCAACCCCGAGAATATCGAGGCATACTCGGAGCCGATGACACCCGCGCCATAGATGATCAAGGTGCGCGGCGTGTGCGACAGGCCCAGGATGGTGTCCGAGCAATAGATGCGCGGGTGGCGGAAATTGATGTCTCCCGGCCGATAGGGCCGCGAGCCGGTGGCCACCACGATACGCTGGGCGATGAGCTCCTCGGCGCCTTCGTGATTGTCGCGCACCACCAGGGTGTGCTCATCCTTGAAGCGCGCCACCCCGAAGAACACGTCGATGCGGTTACGCGCGTAGAAGGTGGTGCGCATCTCGACCTGCTGGTCGATGGTCACCCGTGAACGCTCGAGTACCCGGGGAAAGGAGAACCAGCGTGGCTCACCGATGTCGCGGAACATGCGGTTGGTATTGAACTGCATGATCTGCTTGACCTGATGGCGCAGCGCCTTGGAAGGGATCGTCCCCCAGTGCGTGCAATTGCCGCCCACCGAAGGTTGCTTTTCGATCACCGCCACACGCTTGCCGTGCTTGGCTGCGTTGATCGCCGAGCTTTCACCGGCCGGGCCGGTGCCGATCACCACCACGTCGTAGTTATGGACTGCCATCGGTTGTCGCGTCTCCTCTTGCTGAGCGATAGTTGCCTGCGCTGAATGACAGTTGTTTGCCCTCGGGTCGTTTAACGGCGCGTGGCGTCGTAGCCGAGATCGAGCCCGCGCCGGCTGTCGGCGCTGCGCCGGGTCTGGGCGCCACGCTTGCGATTTTCCTCCTCGCAGACCTCGTCCTTGCCGCCGCAGATATCGCAACCATCCTTGAGGCCCAGGTTATTCAGGCCGCCACAGGAACCGCTAATCGGCTTACGGCCGAGAATCACGCCGATCGACATCGCCGCGACCAGCAACAGCATGGCTGTGAAAACTATCAACCAAAGCGTCATGACCCCTCCTCCTTGCCGACCGTCTCGGCCCCTTCCAGGTAGGGGGCGAAGGCCGGACTCATGCGTGTTTCGAATCCGTCATCGACTCTGACAATGAAATACACTGCAATGTTTTCGCGCTCGGCCATCTCGAGCCCAGCTCGCTCGCCCATGACCGTGAAGGCGGTAGCCAGCGCATCGGCGGTTGCACAACGCTCGCCGATGACCGTCACCGAGGCCACCCGATTGGTGATGGGCCGCCCCGTACGCGGATCGATGGTATGCGAATAGCGCACCCCGTCGCTCACGAAGTAGTTGCGGTAATCGCCCGACGTGGCCACGGCGGCGTTACCGAGATCGATGATACGCTGCACGCTACGCTCGCTGGAGATGGGCCTTTCGACCGCGATGCGCCACGGCTCCTCTTCCGGCTTGGTGCCGTGCGTGCGAATCTCGCCGCCGACCTCGACCAGGTAGTCGTCGATGCCTCGGGTGTCGAGATAATCGGCGACGCGATCGGTGCCGTAGCCCTTGGCAATGCCCGACAGATCGACGTAGACGGGCTTGCGCTTGGTCAACGTGTTGCCGTCGAGCGCGAGCGCATGGATATCCACCCGCGCCAGCGCCTCGGCCAGCTCGGCGGGGCTCGGCACCCGCTCGGGATGCCCCTTGGGCCCGAACCCCCACAGGTTTACCGCCGGGCCAACGGTGACATCGAAGGCCCCTTCCGACAGCCGGGCGATGCGCAACGCTTCGCGCACCACCTCCGCCGTGGCCGGCGACAGGAAGAATGGCACGCCCACCGGGTGACGATTTAATCGCGACAGTTCCGAGTCTTCCCGATAGGTCGACATCAACGCGTCGACCTGCTCGAGCTGACTGCGGATGCCCGCATCGAGCGACTCGATCGTTGTCTCGTCGAGCGCGGCATAGACCGTCACATGGTACCCGGTACCGAAGATCGGTCCCTCGAAGCGGTGGGCCTCCACCTGCGGCGCACGCTGACAGCCCGCCAACGACACGAAGGCCAGCGTGGCAACCGTTGCCAGTATCAAGAACAGGGCCGCATGCGGCCCTGTTGGTGTGCGACGAAAGCCTCCGATCATCCGCCGAAGTCATCCAGCATGATGTTCTCCGGCTCGACCCCCAGGTCGGTGAGCATCTTGATCACCGAGGCGTTCATCATCGGCGGCCCGCACATGTAGTACTCGCAATCCTCGGGGGCCGGATGATCCTTGAGATAGTTCTCGTAGAGCACGTTATGGATGAAGCCGGTGGGCCCTTCCCAGTTATCCTCCGGCTGCGGGTCCGACAACGCCAGATGCCACTCGAAGTTGTCGAACTCCTCGGCCAGTTGGTCGTACTCGTCGTTGTAGAAGGTTTCACGCCAGGAGCGTGCGCCGTACCAGAACGAGATCTTGCGCTTGGACTCGAGGCGCTTTAGCTGATCGAAGATATGGCTGCGCATCGGCGCCATGCCCGCACCGCCGCCGACGAATACCATTTCGGCATCGCTGTCCTTGGCAAAGAACTCGCCGAACGGCCCCATCACCGTGACCTTGTCGCCCGGCTTCAGGCTGAAGACGTAGGTCGACATCAGCCCCGGCGGATGACTGGAATTGGGCGGCGGCGTAGCGATGCGGATGTTGAACTTGAGGATGCCCTTCTCTTCCGGGTAGTTGGCCATCGAGTAGGCGCGGATGACTTCCTCTTCGCTCTTGTGGGAGACGTTGAAAAGTTTGAATTTCTCCCAATCGCCGCGGTACTCCTCGCCGATGTCGAAGTCGGAAAACTTGATATCGTAGGGCGGCGCGACCAGCTGCACGTAACCGCCGGCACGGAAATTGACGTTCTCGCCCTCCGGCAACTTGAGATTGAGTTCCTTGATGAAGGTCGCGACATTGGGGTTCTCGATGACCTCGCATTCCCATTTCTTAACGCCGAAGACCTCTTCGGGAACCTCGATGCGCATGTCCTGCTTGACCGGCACCTGGCAGGAGAGCCGCCAGCCCTCCTTCTTCTCGCCCATGGTGAAGTGCGACTCCTCGGTCGGCAGGATCGAGCCGCCGCCCTCGGTGATCCGGCACTTGCACTGTGCGCAGGAACCGCCGCCGCCACAGGCGGAGGACAGGAAGATGCCATTAGATGCCAGCGTCTGCAGCAGCTTGCCGCCGGCCTGCGTCGTCAGGGTGTTGTCGGGGTCCTCGTTGATCTGGATCGTCACGTCGCCGCTGCTGACCAGACGGCTGCGCGCGGCCAGGATCACGGCCACCAGGCCAATGACGACCACGGTGAACATGACCACGCCGAGCACGATAATCGATGTATCGACCATGTCGAATTCCTATATCTCGTTGTACTTACAGCTGGATGCCGGAAAAGGACATGAAGCCCAGAGACATCAGGCCGACGGTGATGAAGGTGATCCCCAGCCCGCGCAGGCCGGCCGGTACATCGCTGTACTTGAGCTTTTCGCGGATACCGGCCAGCGCGGCGATCGCCAGCGCCCAGCCGGCACCGGCGCCGAAGCCGTAGATCACCGATTCGCCGAAGCTGTAGTCGCGCTGCACCATGAACAACGAAGCCCCGAGGATCGCGCAGTTCACGGTAATCAGCGGCAGGAAGACCCCCAGCGCGTTGTAGAGTGCCGGCACGAACTTGTCGAGGAACATCTCTAGGATCTGCACGATTGCCGCGATCACGCCGATATAGCTGAGCAGCCCGAGAAACGACAGATCGATGCTCTCCGCTCCTTCGATGCCGGTCCAGGTCAGCGCGCCCTCCTCCAGCAGGTAATGCAGGATCAGGTTGTTGACCGGTACGGTGATCGCCAGCACCACGATCACGGCGATGCCCAGCCCGATGGCCGAGGAAACCTTCTTCGAAACCGCCATGAAAGTACACATGCCGAGGAAGAAGGCCAGTGCCATGTTTTCGACGAACACGGCCTTGATGAACAGGCTCAGGTACTGTTCGAACATTACACTGCCTCCTTGACCTTGGTGTTGGTCGTGATCTTGAACTCGTTCTCCTCGATCTGCTCGGGATTGAGGCTGCGCAGCCCCCAGATGATCAGACCGATGACGAAGAACGCCGACGGCGGCAGCAGCAGCAGGCCGTTGGTCACGTACCAGCCGCCCTCATTGACCGGCGCCAGCACCGTGTAGCCGAAGACCGACCCAGAGCCGAACAGTTCGCGGAAGAAACCCACGACCAGCAGCATGACGGCATAGCCCAGGCCGTTGCCGACACCGTCGAGAAAGCTGATCACCGGGCCGTTCTGCATGGCGAAGGCCTCGGCACGGCCCATGACGATACAGTTGGTGATGATCAGCCCGACGAAGACCGACAGCGACTTGGAGATCTCGTAGGCGTAGGCCTTGAGGACCTGGTCGACGACGATGACCAGCGAGGCGATGATCGTCATCTGCACGATGATGCGGATCGACGAGGGAATCTGACTACGAATCAGCGATACGAAGAAACTCGAAAAGGCGGTGACGGCAATGACCGCCAACCCCATGACCAGGGAGGTGCCCATGGAGTTGGTCACCGCCAGCGCGGAACAGATACCCAGGATCTGCAATGCGATCGGGTTGTTCTTGAAGATCGGCGTGGTCAGCACGCCTTTGGGCGTATAGGCAGCCATGGCTTACGCTCCTTGCGTCGTGTCGCGGAAACGGGCCAAGTACTCGGCGAAGCCGGCGTCACTCAGCCAGAATTGCAGAAGATTGGTCACACCGTTACTGGTCAGCGTCGCCCCGGAAAGCGCGTCGACCTTGTGCTCGGCATCAGGCGTCTGTGGCCCGACACCGCCCTTGACCAGGCGGATGGCGGGGTCCATCTCGTTTTCAGGATAGATCTTCTTGCCATCCCACAAGGCCTTCCAGTCGGGATTGTCGACCTCACCGCCAAGCCCCGGCGTCTCGCCCTGATCGTAGAACGACAGGCCGACCACGGTATTGCCGTCTCCCTTCAACGCCAGATAACCCGACATCAACGACCACAGCCCCTGCCCGCGGACCGGCAGGATGATCTTGTCGGGGTTCTCTGGATCGCCTACCAGATACACCGTAGCGTAGTTTTCCCGGCGACCGATACCAGCCAAGTCCTGGGCCCCCGACAGGGTCCGCGACTGAGCGGGATCCTTGGCGGCTTCGAACTGGTTGAAGGTCTCGGGATTCTTGTCTTCGGCATATTCGCCGGTCTTCAGGTTGACGACCCGCGCGGTGATCGCCTCGGCGAACTGTTCGTTGACCTTGGTACCCGCCTCGTAGAGTTCGGCCACCTGGAGAATGTTCGTCTTGCGGTCGAGTTCCTGATTCTCTTGCTGCTTGGGACGCAGCACCACGGCCGCCGTCGATACGACCACCGAACAGACGATACACAGCGCGAACGCAACAGTGAGGGTCTTCTTGATGGAGTTGTTACTGGCCATCAGGCGGTCTCCTTGCTCATCGCGCCAGCGGTCTCACGCTTCTGGCGACGCTTGATATTGGCCTGCACGACGAAATGATCGATCAGCGGAGCGAACAGGTTGGCGAACAGGATCGCCAGCATGATGCCTTCGGGGAAGGCCGGGTTGACCACGCGAATCAGCACGGTCATCACGCCGATCAAGGCACCGAACGCCAGCTTGCCCTTGTCGGTCATCGACGCCGAAACCGGATCGGTAGCCATGAACACCATGCCGAAGGCGAAGCCACCGACCACCAGGTGCCAGTACCAGGGCATGGCGAACATGGCATTGGTCTCGGAACCGACCGCATTGAACAGCGCGCTGGTGGCGACCATGCCGAGGAAGGTGCCCAGCATGATTCGCCAGGAGGCGATCCGGGTCCACAGCAACACGGCGGCGCCGATCAGGATTGCCAATGTCGAGACTTCACCGACCGAACCGGCCATGAAGCCAAAGAAGGCATCGAGCCAGCTCAGTTGCTGGTGCAACGCATCCATGCCACCGGCGTAAGTGGTCGACAAGGCGGTCGCCCCGGTATAGCCATCGGCCGCGACCCATACCGAGTCGCCCGAAATCTGCGCCGGGTAGGCAAAGTACAGGAACGCACGGCCGGTGAGGGCCGGGTTGAGGAAGTTCTTGCCGGTGCCGCCGAAGATCTCCTTGCCGATCACCACCCCGAAGGTGATGCCCAGCGCCACCTGCCACAGCGGAATCGTCGCCGGCAGGATCAGGGCGTACAGCACCGAGGTGACGAAGAAGCCTTCGTTGACCTCATGGCCGCGCTTGACCGCGAACAGCACTTCCCAGAAGCCGCCGACCACGAAGGTCACCAGATAGATGGGCAGGAAATAGGTCGCGCCGAGCAAGAAATCGGCCCAGATGCTGCCGGGGTCGTTGCCGCCGGCCAGGGTCATGGTGACGGCTTCGCGCCAGCCACCCAGGGCGCTGTAGCCATCGGCGATCGCCAGATTGGCCTGCAGCCCGGCGTTGTACATGCCGAAGAACATTGCCGGGAAGGTGCAGAACCACACCGTGATCATGATCCGCTTGAGGTCGATGCCGTCGCGCACATGGGCGGTCGTCCGCGTCACGTCGGGCGGCGAGTAGAAGATCGTATCCACCGCCTCGTAGAGCGCATAGAACTTCTCGTACTTGCCCCCCTTGTGGAAGTGCGGCTCGAGATTGTCGAGTGTCTGTCGGATCCCCATCATCAAGCCTCTTTCTCGATCGTGGTGAGATTGTCGCGCAGGATGGGACCATACTCGTACTTGCCCGGACACACGTAGGTGCAGAGTGCGAGGTCTTCCTCATCCAGTTCGAGACAGCCGAGCTGCATCGCCATTTCGATGTCGCCGACAATCAACGACCGCAGCAACTGAGTCGGCAAAATATCCAGCGGCATTACCGTCTCGTAGGAACCCACCGGCACCATGGCGCGCTCGGAACCGTTGGTGGTGGTGGTCGGCGCGAACTTGTCGAGCCCGGTAAACCGCGACATGTAGATGCCGAGCACCGAGTGCTTGTTGCGTCCCGGCGACAACCAACCCATGAAGGCGCGTTTGGTGCCCTCTTCGAGCAGACTGACCTGCTGGTGGAAGCGCCCCAGGTAGCTCAAAGCCCCTTCGGCGATGTTACCGCCGAACACCGAGCCGGAGATGACCCGGACATCGCTTTCCGCCTCGCCGATCTCGCCGTCGAGCAGTTCGCGAAAGCTGGCTCCCAGGCGGGTGCGCACCAGGCGCGGGCGATTGGCCAGCGGCCCGCCGAGCGCCACGACGCGGCGCGTATCGAGAACGCCTTCGGCGAACAGCTTGCCGATGGCAATCACGTCCTGGTAGCCGATATGCCAGACCTGACGCGTTAGGCTGACCGGCGCCAGATAATGGATGTGGGTGCCGGGCAATCCGGCGGGATGCGGGCCCTTGAAGCTTTCAACCTGAACGCCGGCTGTGTCGCCGCCCGGCAGGCTGGCATCGGGCGCATGACACAGGAACACCCGCCCTTCGGTGAGCCGCTTGAGAACCTTGAGCCCCTGGCTGAACGCTTCGGGCTGCTCGTTGATCACCAGCGCCGGATCGGCCGCCAGCGGATGCGTGTCGATCGCCGTCACGAAGATGTTCGTCGGCTGGGCATCGAGCGCTGGCGTGCGCGAATAGGGCCGGGTACGCAGCGCGGTCCACAACCCGGACTCGACGAGCTGGTCGACAACCACCTGACGCTCCAGGCTCTCCAGTTTCGCGGCGCCATGCGCGGTGAACGCGACCTGCTCGCCTTGCTCGTCTACCTTGATCACCACCGACAGCAAGCGGCGCTTCTCGCCACGATTGATCGCGACGACTTCGCCGGCCGCCGGCGCGGTAAAACGCACGCCGTGAATTTTCTTGTCGGTGAACAAGAGCTGGCCAAGCTTCACCCGGTCCCCTTCCCGGACCTCCATGGTCGGCTTCATGCCGACGTAATCGGAGCCCAGGACGGCCACATGGCGCACCGGCCGCGCATCCTCGATACGCTGTTCCGGTGCCCCCGCGATGGGGAGATCCAGGCCTCGTTTGACTTCGATCATAGTCTCGCCCAGTTATCGAATCTGATTAGCAAGGAAAGGGATTCGATGCACAGCATGATGCCGAGCCCCGCGTCTGGCTGAGCTGCCACGGCGCTTGTCACAGTGCTCGAATGCTTTTCTTATCAGAAGGTTGTCTCGAGCGGCCCGTGGCCATACGGACCGCGCCAAAAGTCGCCAACATTATATAGAGAGGCAAGTCGAAAGGCCACCAGCGACGCGCACGGGTGGCCTTTATCGAGACGTTTCGGAGAGTCTTGAAAGCGGCCATGGAACATGGCCGCCAAGGAGTGAGCGCTCAGTCGCGAGTACGCGGCAGGTAAAGGAAGTTGACGTTGGACATCGACTGCAGGATACGCACCACCTGGCAACTATAACCGAACTCATTGTCGTACCAGACGTACAGCACGGCGTTGTTGCCGTCGACTATGGTCGCCTTGGCATCGACGATCCCCGCGTGGCGGTTACCGACGAAATCGGACGACACCACTTCCGGCGAATCGACGTAATCGATCTGCTTCTGTAGCGGTGAATCGAGCGACACCTGGCGCAGATAGGCGTTGACGCTTTCCACGTCGGCCGGCCTGGCCAGGTTGAGATTGAGGATCGCCATCGAGACGTTCGGCGTGGGTACGCGGATGGCGTTTCCGGTCAGCTTACCTGCGAGCTCGGGCAGCGCCTTGGCGACCGCCTTCGCGGCGCCGGTCTCGGTCAGCACCATGTTGAGCGGTGCGCTACGCCCACGGCGGTCGCCCTTGTGATAGTTGTCGATCAGATTCTGGTCGTTGGTATAGGAGTGCACCGTCTCGACATGGCCATGGCTGATGCCAAACTCGTCGTTGATCGCCTTGAGCACCGGGACGATGGCGTTGGTGGTGCAGGATGCCGCCGAAATGATCCGGTCATCGTTGCCGACATCGCCATGGTTGATGCCATAGACGATGTTCTTGAGGTTGCCCTTGCCCGGCGCGGTGAGCATCACCTTGGCGACGCCCTTGCTGGACAAGTGCTGAGACAGGCCCTCCTCGTCTCGCCACTTGCCGGTATTGTCGACCACCAGCGCATTGTTGATGCCGTACTCGGTGTAATCGATCTCGGCCGGCGAATCGGCATGGATGACCTTGATGACCTGGCCGTTGGCGATCAGCGCGCTGTTGGCGTGATCGACGCTGATGGAGCCGGCGAAGGGTCCATGCACCGAATCGCGTCGCAGCAGGCTGGCACGCTTCTCCAGATCGTCGCCCCCGCCGCGCACGACGATGGCGCGCAGCCGCAGCAGGTTGCCGCCGCCCGCCTTCTCGACCAGGATCCTCGCCAGGATACGCCCGATACGCCCGAAGCCGTAGAGCACGACGTCCTTGGGCGCGCCGCCCATGCCATTGGTGACGTGAGCGCCGACCAGTTCGCCGAGCTCCTCGCGCAGATAGGCTTTCACATCGTTGCGACCGCTACGCTTGAAGGCGACGACCAGCTTGCCCAGATCGATATGCGCCGGCCCCAGCTCGAGTTCGGTCATGGCCTTGATGAACGGCAGGGTATCGCGCACCGACAGCTCGGTCCCCTCGACCTTCTTGACGTAGCGGTGATTCTTGAGGATGCGGATCACCGAGCGGATGATCAGCGAACGGCCATACAACGACGGCACCACATTGTACTTGCGGTACAACTGGCCGAGCAGTGGAATCATCTCCTCGGCCAATGCCTCGTTTTCCTGCCACTCCTGGAAACAGATATCGCGCTGGTCCTGACTCGCCTTGTCTTGATCCACCTTGAAGCCCCTTTCTCGGAATCGCGAACGAATTTAATCCGTTCATTATCCTTGCCAAACGAGAATGCTCAATCGCTGGATGGTCGCATGAGCTGTAGGGCCACTACAGAAAAACGGGGTTGACTACAAACTCGATTGCGGGCATGACGGGCAATATTTTTGACAACAAGGCCGTGATCAAGCGGTCCGATTGTCCGCCGACAGCGCCGCCCTGTTATGATCTAGCGCATCGCCACTACGTCGTTACGTTGCTCAGACCCATGCCCACTTTTTCGCCTCTGGCTCCACCGCTCCCCGCCGATAGTCGCCACACCCTGTATTGCCGGGCACCGTCGGGCGCCGCTGGCCCGCTGACCCTGGCCAGGCTGGCCGACGATGCACCGCTGCTGGTGATCACTCCCGACACCGCCAGCGCGCAGCGTCTGGAAAGCGCCCTGCGCTTTTTCGCCCGCGTTGCGGTGTTGCCGTTCCCCGATTGGGAGACGCTGCCCTACGACAGCTTCTCGCCTCATCAGGACATCGTTTCCGAGCGCCTGCGCACCCTGCGGCGCCTGCAGGAAGCCCAAGAGGGCATCGTCCTGGTGCCGGTCAACACGCTGATGCAGCGGCTGCCGCCCACCGACTATATCGCCGGACGGGTCATCACGCTGACGGTGGGCATGACGCTGGATCGCGAAGGCTTTCGCGAACGCCTGTCGCGCGCCGGCTATCGTGCCGTGGAGACCGTCTACGAGCCCGGCGAGTACGCCCTGCGCGGCGCGCTGATCGATCTCTTCCCGATGGGCAGCGAGACCCCGCTGCGCATCGATCTGTTCGACGACGAGATCGACACCCTGCGCCGCTTCGACCCGGATACCCAGCGCAGCGCCGACAAGGTCGAGTCGGTGGAACTGCTGCCGGCCCATGAGTATTCGCTGTCGCGCTCGGCGATCGCCTGCTTCCGCGAAGGCTTCGAGACGCTGTTCGACGTCGATCCGCGCCAGTGCCCGCTCTACAACGACGCCATCAAGGGCATCCCCTCGCCAGGGCTCGAACAGTACCTGCCGCTGTTCTTCGAGGAGACGGCGACGCTCTTCGAGCACCTCGCCGAGGGCACCCGCATCGCTCTGCTGCCCGGTGTGCATGCCGCCGCCGAGCATCATTGGGACTCGATACAGAGCCGCTACGAGAACCTCGGCGTCGATCCGACGCGCCCTCTGCTGCCGCCGGCGCGCGCCTTCATTCCGGTGGCCGAGGTGTTCGCCGCGATCAAGGCCAAACCGCGCCTCGAGCTCATCGACAGCGACGACCACCCACATGCCCAGCAGCCGCTGACCCAGGCTGTGCCGCAGGTCGCCATCAACGCCCGCGCCCAGAAGCCGCTGGCCGCGCTGCAGGAGTATCTCGCCGCTCATCCCGAGCAGCGCATGCTGTTCGTCGCCGAGTCCCGCGGCCGCCGCGAGGCGCTTGAGGAGACGCTGGCCGTCCTGCATCTTGAGATGCCACATGTCGATGACTGGCAGGCGTTCGTCGCCGGCGATCAACGCCTGGCGATCACCGAGGGGTTGCTCAGCGAGGGCCTGGTGCTCGACGAGCCGGATCTCGCCGTCATAACCGAGACCGAACTGTTCGGCGAAGTGGTGCGCCAGAGCCGGCGCCGCGAGAAGGCCACCGACGACAACGAACTAGCGGTACGCCACCTCTCCGAGCTGCGTCCCGGCTCGCCGGTAGTTCATCAGCTCCACGGCGTGGGTCGCTACCTGGGTCTGGAAACCATCGAGGCCGGCGGTCAGGCCGCCGAATTCGTGACCCTGGAATATGCCGATGGCGCGCGCCTCTACGTGCCGGTGGACAGCCTGCAGCTGATCTCGCGCTATGCCGGGGCCAGTGACGAGCTGGCGCCGCTACACAAGCTCGGCTCCGATACCTGGGACAAGGCCAAGAAGAAGGCCGCCGAGCGCATCCGCGACACCGCCGCCGAGCTGCTCGACGTCTACGCCCGCCGCGAGGCGCGCGAAGGCTTCGCCAGCGACCCGCCCGGGGTGGAGTACCAACGCTTCGCCGCGAGCTTCCCGTTCGAGGAAACGCCCGACCAGCGCGCCGCCATCCATGCGGTGATCGGTGACATGACGGCCAGCCAGCCGATGGACCGGGTGGTGTGCGGCGATGTCGGCTTCGGCAAGACCGAAGTCGCCATGCGTGCCGCCTTCCTCGCCGTGCATTCGGGGCGCCAGGTGGTGGTGCTGGTGCCCACCACCCTGCTCGCCCAGCAGCATTACGACAATTTCCGCGACCGCTTCGCCGACACCGCCGTCCAGGTCGAGCTGATCTCGCGCTTCACCGGCGGCAAGGGCCAGGCCGACACGCTCAAGCGCATCGAGGAGGGGCGCGCCGATATCGTCATCGGCACCCACAAGCTGCTCTCCAAGAGCGTCAAGCTGCCCAACATGGGCTTGTTGATCATCGACGAGGAGCACCGCTTCGGGGTTTCCCAGAAGGAGCGGCTGAAGAACCTGCGTGCCGAGGTCGATATCCTGACCCTGACCGCGACACCGATTCCGCGCACCCTGAACATGGCGATGAGCGGCATTCGCGACCTGTCGATCATCGCCACGCCGCCGCCGCGCCGGCTGTCGGTCAAGACCTTCGTGCAGCAGCGCAACGAGGCGGTGGTCAAGGAAGCGCTGCTTCGTGAGATCCTGCGTGGCGGGCAGGTGTATTTCCTGCACAACGAGGTCAAGACCATCGAGCAGACGGCGGAAAAGGTACGCGAGCTAATCCCCGAAGCGCGGGTCGGCGTGGCCCATGGTCAGTTGCCCGAGCGCAGCCTCGAGCGGATCATGTCCGACTTCTATCATCAACGCTTCAACGTGCTGGTCTGCTCGACGATCATCGAGACCGGCATCGACGTGCCCAGCGCCAATACCATCATCATCGAGCGCGCCGACAAGTTCGGCCTGGCCCAGCTCCACCAGTTGCGCGGTCGGGTCGGTCGCAGCCACCACCAGGCCTACGCCTACCTGCTCACGCCCCCTCCCAAGGCGATGAGCAAGGATGCCATCAAGCGCCTGGAAGCGATCGGCCAGGCCGAGGATCTCGGCGCCGGGTTCACGCTGGCAAGCCACGACATGGAGATCCGCGGCGCCGGCGAACTGCTTGGCGACGAGCAGAGCGGCCAGCTGGAGACCATCGGTTATAGCCTGTACATGCAGATGCTCGACCGGGCGGTGAAGGCGATTCGCGCCGGCAAGACGCCCAACATCGAGGCACCGCTGGACGAAGGCGTCGAGGTCAGTCTCAACCTGCCGGCGCTGATCCCCGACGACTATCTGCACGACGTCCAGCAACGCCTGATCATGTACAAGCGCATCAGCAACGCCGAGAACGAAGCCGACCTCAAGGAACTGCAGGTGGAGATGATCGATCGCTTCGGCCTGCTGCCAGGCCCGGTCAAGACGCTGTTCCGTCAGACGCGGCTGCGTCAGCGCGCGCAGCGCCTGGGTATCGTGCGTCTCGAGGCCGGCGACGAGCGCGGCCGCGTCATCTTCGGCGCCAGCCCGGCGATCGATCCCATGACGCTGGTTCAGTTGATTCAACAGGACCCGCAACACTACCGGCTCGACGGCGCCGACACCCTGCGCTTCAACGCCGAGATGGCCGATGCCGGACAACGCTTTGCCACTCTCGAGACCTTGCTGGAGACCCTCAATCGCAAGGCCGAGGCCGCCTGATCCGGCTTGGGAAATTATTGCGTCCCCGCTTAGCCGGGACGCTTGCCTTGGTCAGGAATTTCGCCAGAATGCCAGAAAAGCTATCCGTGCCCCCGGCACCTCGAACAGGCTCATTATCCATGCCGATTGCGAATCGAACCAGGCGCCTGCTGCGTCTGACCACCCTGCTCTGCATGGGGCTTGCCCCCGTCCTGCAGGCCGCGGAACCCATAACCACCAGCGACGGTCTGCCGATCGGTCATTATCGCTTGCCCGCAGACGGCGATGTCATCGGCAAGGTGCAGACCACCACCTCCGAGCACGAGGAAACGTTGATCCAGATCGGCCACCGCTATGGCGTGGGCTTCGAGGAGATGCGTCGCGCCAACCCCAAGCTCAATATGTGGCTGCCCGGCGATGGAACCGAGGTGACCGTGCCGACCCGCTTCATCCTGCCGCCGGGGCCACGTGAAGGGGTCGTGGTCAACGTCGGCGAGATGCGCCTTTATTATTATCCCCCCGCCAATGAGGGGGAGCCACGCCAGGTCGAGACTTACCCGATCAGCGTCGGCCGCATGGATTGGAAAACACCGTTGGGCACCACGCGCATCATCGACAAGATCGAGAACCCGCTTTGGTATCCGCCCGAGTCGATCATCAAGGAACACGCCGAGCGCGGCGACAACCTGCCGAGCGTCGTCCCGGCCGGACCCGACAATCCCCTCGGCAAGTACAAGATGCGCCTGGGCATTCCGGGTTATTTGATCCACGGCACCAACAAGCCCCAGGGGGTAGGCATGCGTGTCACGCATGGTTGCATTCGCATGCTGCCCGAGGACATCGAACAGCTCTTCCCGCGGCTGCCGGTCGGCACCAACGTGCGCCTGATCAATGATACCTTCAAGCTGGGATGGTCGAACGACATCCTGTATGTCCAGGCCTATCCCGGACTCGAAGAGCAGGCCAATACGCCGATCAGCCGTGTCACCGATGCGCTGAGCGCCGTTGCCTCGGCTGTCGAAGGTCGTGAGTATCCGGTCGACTATGGGCAACTGCGCGAAGAGGTGGAATCGCCGAGCGGCGTCCCGGTGGCCCTGCAGCTTCTCGACATGCAGCCCAGGTACGATCGCTTCGCCGATGACCCTTCGCTGTATGGAGAATTCTATCTGGTCGCCGACCCGTACTGGTGGGAAGAAACGCAAAAGGCCCCGTCGCAATCGACAGGGCCTTCCTGAACACCAACCAATCGTGCCGCCTCGGCGGCACGATTGAATCAGTATCTTACTTCTGCATGGACTTTTCGAACATGCGATCCATGGCCTGACGGTTCTCACGGGCCATCTGCAGCGCAGCCTGGGCATCACGCTGAGCTGAGTTCGCGGTGCTCAGAGCTTCGTTAGCCATGCTGCGCGCTTCTGCAACGTCAGAATCCGTCTTATCCATCCATGATTGCTGCTCGCCACCCTGAGCGGCACAGCCTGCCATCACCAGCATGGACAGACCGATCGCGGAGAGCTTGAGAGCGCTGCTGAAACTGTTAGCCATAATGTTCTCCATCATTCCTTGGTTCTTGGTTAATTCCTGCTTGGCAGGCTTTCATGATCGGCCGTGGCCGTCGATGAATCTCGTTTTCCATGATGCCGCCTACTATGCATCACTTCCACCCTAGAAACTAGCGGATGATAACCCTCGTGCCAAGTTGTACCAAATCCGCCAGGCGTTCGATCTGGCGATTGGTCACCGCGACACAACCCTGGGTCCAGTTGAATTGCTCATGGACCGAGGGATCGGACTCGCCCAACCCGTGAATCCCGATATTGCCACCCAACACGGTATCCTGTGGCGGCGCACCGTGACGGCGATAAAAATCGAGATAGCGATTGAATTCGGCGTCGCTAAATAGGCCGCTTCGCTTCGCCTCACGCGCGTTATCCAGGTTAGGGTAATCAAGCCCGAGAAAGATATTGAAGTGGCTGTCGCGATTGATCCAGTTGATGCGGAACTCTCCCGCCGGCGTCTTCATATCGCCGCGCAAACGCGTCTGGGAAACACCGCGCCGGCCGACCGATATGGGGTGAAAGCGCTCGATTTCACGCTTGCCACGATAGACATGCAGCGTCGATGTGGTCTCATCGATCAGCAGCCAGATCTCACCCTGCTGGGGCGTCAGCGCCTGGCCTGTCGACGGCAGGATCAATAGCAGACTCAAGATCAAACCGGCTACGATTCGTCCTGTCATATATCCTCTCTCGGGAAATCCCTAGCCGGCCATAGCCGTTACCATCAACTTCTGCTGGGGACCTGTACGTACCATTTTTCACGCCTGCAACCGTCTAATCGCGCTACGGACGTGACATAAAAACTCTCAGAAAGTGCTCTCGTTTCAGGGCAGCCGTGCCCAGATCAGCGCGTTCTTCTGCAATTCGGGCAGTTCAGAACGCCCGACGAGTACGTCGCGCATCGCCCGCTGGGATTCAACGACTGTCACCGCCATTGGCGTTGAGCATAACCCTGCAAACGACAAAGGGGCCAGATCGTAGACCTGGCCCCTTTTCTATTCGTGGCGGAGGGGGAGGGATTCGAACCCTCGAAGCCTTTCGACTTACACACTTTCCAGGCGTGCTCCTTCGACCACTCGGACACCCCTCCGCAAATTGTCTTGCCGAACCGCAGCCGCAGCTTGTCCGTCAGAACGGCGCACATAGTAACGAGCTAACCCCACGATTGCAAGCGGGTTTCCGGCTCAAGACCGCTTGCCGACGGGGAGTACCGCATAGTCTCCGACGGCCTCGAAGCATAGCCTATCGCCGACATGAATGTGCTGGACAAGCTTGATACGTCCCTTGCCGCGCTCATCCAGACACGCCGCGAATCGTACAGGCTCTTCAGCCCCTGCGGCACGGCATGCAAGCCGGTAGTCCGCCGTGACCGGGGCCAGAAACCGCTGCGTCGCCTCGGCAACGACGACGTCACGACGCCAGCCTCGCGCGCGTAGCCAGAGCGTCGCCCAGCACCATCCCAGCAGCGTCGATTGTGCCACCAGCGAACCGCCGAAGCCGGTCCCCTTGTCATTGAGGTTGGGTTCGAGGCGCACATCGCAAAGCAGCTCGGCGTTCTGCCAGTAGAGACGCTGCATGCCGAAACGACCCGCCATCGGTATTGCCGCCTCGAGCCACTGCTGAAAACGCAGCAGATCGTCCTGATGCCCCGGTTCCGGCAATGCCAATGGCGGATGGGCCACGCCGGGTTCACGCCCCGTCATCAGGCCCAGCGCTCGACGAAGTCGGCCGGATCACGTACCGCCGATTTCCTGAAACGTCCGCCGGGCTGGCCCAGGTAGATGAAACCGACGATCGCGTCGTGCTCGGCCAGGCCCAGCCCTTCGCGCACCACGGGGTCGAAGGCGAAACTGCCGGTACGCCACATCGCCCCGAGCCCCTGTGCCTGGGCGGCCAGCACGATAGCGTGGGCGGCACACCCCGCCGACAATACCTGCTCGATGGGCGGGACCTTGGCCAGGTCCGGTGTCACTCGGGCGATCACGGCGATGATCAGCGGCGCCCGCTTGGGCTTCTTGCGGATGGATTCCAGCTGTTTTTGATCGGCCTGCGGATTGCTGCGCGCTTCGCTCTCGGCAAACAGCTCGCCCAGCCGGTCGATACCGGCGCCACTGAACTCGATGAACCGCCACGGCATCAACTCCTTGTGGTCCGGCGCGCGCAGCGCCGCGCGATAGAGCGCATCGAGCTGGTCGCGATCCGGCGCCGGGCCGGCCAGCTTGCCCATCGAGCTGCGCTCATGGAGTAGCGTCATCGCTTCCATGTCAGACTCCTCGAACGAGAATATGTCTCAGTGACTGAGCACCTTACTCCAACCGCTCACTGCCGCGCCAGCCGCAACGGCTCGGGGGGCCGCTCGCCCGGCGTACCCCGCCAGGGACTGATGTCGAGCCCGCCGCGGCGCACGTAACGCGCCAGCACCAGCAACTTTTCGGGACGGATGCGCGCCATGAGATCGGTGAATATGTGCTCGACGCAATGTTCATGGAAATCCTGATGCTGGCGATAGGCCACCAGATACTTGAGCAGTCCCTCACGGTCGATTTTCGGACCGCGGTAACGAATCAGCACGCTGCCCCAGTCGGGCTGCCCGGTCACCGGACAGTTGGACTTGAGCAGGTGCGAATGGAGGCTCTCTTCGACAACGCCCTGCCCCGCGCTCAACAGTTGGGGGCGTGGCGAATAGTCGCTGATCGCGATATCGAGATCGTCGAGACACTCTCCGGGCAGCCGGCGCGGCATCAGCAGCGGGTCATCGACCGCGAGCAGCTCGACCGACACCGCACCGCCGGCGGCCACGGAAAGATCGGTCGCCAGCGTATCGCGCACCGTGTCCCGATCCGCGAAACGGCTCTGATTGAAGCTGTTGAGATAGAGCTTCCACGACTTGGATTCGATCAACCGGGGCGTATCCGCCGGCAGGCGGAAGCGCGCCACGGCCACCAGCGGTTTGCCGCGCGCATTGAGCCAGGAAAGCTCGTAGGCATGCCACTCGTCCTCGCCGACGAAGGGCAGCCGGTCGCCGATGATTCCCAGCGGCTCCCGATTGGCGGCCCGCGCGATAGGATACAAAAGCGCGGGATCGTAGTGCTCGGGGTAGCTGGACTCACGCCCCAACGGGGCGTCTGCGAGGGTCTCGGGCCGATTCATGTCCACCTCAGCTGCGTATGCCTTTGCCGCGTTCCAGCATCCACAATGCCAACGTGAAGAACGCCACGATGAAGACCGCGATGGCGACCAGCGCCCCGGCCACCGGAATATCGGACACGCCGAGGATCCCGTAGCGGAAGGCGTTGACCATGTACAGGATGGGATTGACCATCGATACGCCCTGCCAGAAGTCCGGCAGCATGTCGATCGAGTAGAACACGCCTCCCAGGTAGGTCAGCGGCGTCAGCACGAAGATCGGCACGATCGAGATGTCGTCGAACTTGTGTGCCAGCAACGCGTTGACGAAGCCGCCGATGGAAAACAGCGCGGCGGTCATGATCACCACGCCGAGCGTCACCAGCGGATGATGGATCGTCAGATCCGTGAAGAAGAACGAGACAGCGGTAACGATCACCCCTACGCCCAGCCCGCGCGCCATACCGCCAAGCACGAAGCCGGCGAGGATCACCCAGTTGGGCATCGGCGAGACCATCATCTCCTCGATCGAGCGCTGAAACTTATTGGAGAAGAACGAGGACGCGACGTTGGAATAGCTGTTGGTGATCACCGACATCATGATCAGCCCCGGGACGATGTACGCCATGTAGCTGAAACCGTCCATCTCGCCGATGCGCGAGCCGATCAGGTTGCCGAAGATAATGAAATACATGGTCATGGTGATCGACGGCGGCAGCAGCGTCTGCGGCCAGATGCGCGTGAAACGGCGCACCTCCTTGACCACCAGCGTCCACAGCGAGACCAAAATCTGACGGGGGTTCATTTAGCGACCTCCTCGCTGGCGGCCTTGGCCGGACGCGGCGTGGCGTTGTCATGTTCGACCATCGACACGAACAGCTCCTCGAGCCGGTTGGCCCGGTTGCGCATCGAGACGACCTCGATGCCCTGAGCCGTGAGCTGCGTGAAGGCGTCATTGAGGCGCTGCCCCTTGTACAGACCGAGCGACAGCTGCGAGGCCTCGACCCGTTCGATCTCGAAGCCCTCGAGGGTCGGTGCGGCGTCGATCGGCCGCGCCAGATCAAGCAGGAAGGTTTCGGTATCGAGTTCGGTCAATAGGTCGCGTACCGAGGTGTTCTTGACGATCTCGCCATTGTTGATGATGGCGATGTTGCGGCACAGGCTTTCGGCCTCTTCGAGGTAATGCGTGGTGAGAATGATGGTGGTGCCCTCCTCGCGGTTGATCCGCCGCATGTATTCCCACATGCTGCGCCGCAACTCGATATCCACGCCGGCCGTGGGCTCGTCGAGGATCAACAGGCGCGGACGGTGGATCAGTGCGCGGGCGATCATCAGGCGGCGCTTCATGCCTCCGGAGAGCATGCGCGCCGGGCCATTGCGCTTGTCCCACAGTCCCAGATCCTTGAGCAGCTGATCGCAACGCGGCTTGGCCTCGCGTAGCGGCATCCCGTAATAGCCGGCCTGGGCGAGGATGATGTCCTCGACCTTCTCGAACTGTGAGAAATTGAACTCTTGCGGCACCACCCCCAGGTGATACTTGGCCTTGGCGAAGTCGCGATCGATATCGATCCCGTAGATCGAGACCTTGCCGGCCGTCTTCTGCACCAACGAGCAGACGATTCCCAGGGTGGTGGACTTGCCCGCCCCGTTAGGCCCGAGCAATGCGAAGAAGTCGCCCTCGGGAACGTCCAGATCGATTCCCTTCAGGGCATGAAAACCATTGCCGTAGACTTTCGTGAGTCCACGGATGGAAAGTGCAGGTTCCACCATCGAACGCCCCTGTCGTCAGTCAATCGTCGAGCACGCCTAACCATTAGCGTGACAAAGAAGTACTACATGAGGTCGCCGCAGCGAAAATCAACAGCGCGCATGCCGCAACCGGGTTAGGCAAGCGCCGATACCACTGCAGCCATGAAAAACAGGAAGGATTGGAGCAAGAACGAGGTCGACTGGGCTGGCATTCCAGCTCGCGACCCTGGCCGCTGCAATCTATAAAACGAAAAACTGGAGCGGGAAAGGAGATTCGAACTCCCGACCCTCGCCTTGGCAAGGCGATGCTCTACCACTGAGCTATTCCCGCTTGAAGAGGACTGCTTGGCAAGTAAGTGGCGTCCCATAGGGGGTTCGAACCCCTGTTACCGCCGTGAAAGGGCGGTGTCCTGGACCACTAGACGAATGGGACGCATGGAGCGGGAAAGGAGATTCGATCGGACCGGCGCACCGGCTCGCGACCCTCGTCGCCTACCCACTAAATCAATGCTTGGAGCGGGAAAGGAGATTCGAACTCCCGACCCTCGCCTTGGCAAGGCGATGCTCTACCACTGAGCTATTCCCGCAAAGCAACTTGCTTGCAGCAGTATATGATATGCCGCTTGACCGGAGATGGCGTCCCGTAGGGGGTTCGAACCCCTGTTACTGCCGTGAAAGGGCAGTGTCCTAGGCCACTAGACGAACGGGACACATTAGCGAACGCTGGAGCGGGAAACGAGATCGACTGGGCTGGCACACCAGCTCGCGACCCTGTCGCCTTGGCTCCTTAGTCGCAGCAAAAACTGGAGCGGGAAACGAGATTCGAACTCGCGACCCTCGCCTTGGCAAGGCGATGCTCTACCACTGAGCTATTCCCGCACTGTTTTTTCACCGACTCCGAACACCTGCGAGGAAGTGGCGTCCCATAGGGGGTTCGAACCCCTGTTACCGCCGTGAAAGGGCGGTGTCCTGGACCACTAGACGAATGGGACGCATGCCTGCCTCGTCGAGGTGGCGCGTATATTAATTAGCCCGCCCGGGGGTGTCAAGCCGCCGTCGCGCAATGGGGCGACTATGCTGTAATTCGACGAAACCGGTCGCGAGGCTGGCATATCTAGCCCCGTCTGTTGTCTCATGATGATCGGAACATCGGATACCGCGCTAGGAGGAAGGCATGCGCAACAAACTGCAGAAAAGCGACGCCGAATGGCGCCAGCAACTGACCCAGGAACAATACCGGGTGATGCGCGAAAAAGGCACCGAGCCGCCGTTCAGTGGCGATCATGAGGTCAGCGACCAACAGGGCATCTACCACTGTGTCTGCTGTGGCGCGGCACTGTTCGAGAACGAACACAAGTTCGATTCCGGTTGCGGCTGGCCGAGCTTCGACCGCCCGCTCGGCAAGGGCTCGGTCGAGGAGCATTTCGACGAGTCCCACGGCATGCGCCGCACCGAAGTCGTCTGCTCGCATTGCGACGCTCACCTGGGTCACGTCTTTCCCGATGGCCCGCCGCAGACCACCGGGCAGCGCTATTGCATCAATTCGGTGGCGTTGGACTTCCACCCTGACGAGTGATCCCCCGTAAGGCGCCCTCCCCGGGCGCCCGCTTATCGTTCTCTGCCTGCGGCGCCTTGGCGACTCGCCCGTTTCGGCGAGCCCCTTTCTAGATCCGGCCGACAAGCCAGGTCTGGTAAGATAGGCGCCGATTTAATTTCATCGCATAGAACACTGCATAGGGGACGACAATGCTCGGCTGGTATCCGGGACACATGAACAAGGCGCGCCGCCAGATCAAGGAGGCGCTGCCCGAGATCGACGTGGTGCTCGAGGTGCTCGACGCCCGCCTGCCCTACTCCAGCGCCAATCCCATGCTCGCCGAACTCACCGAGCACAAACCGGTACTCAAGATTCTCTCGCGGGCCGACCTGGCCGACCCGACACGCACCGCCGAGTGGGTCGAATACTTCGACGCCCTGCCGGACACGCGCGCCTTGGCGGTCACCACGACCCAGGCCCGCGAACTCAAGCGCATCCCCTCGCTATGTCATGAACTGGCCGGCCAGGTGCGCGCCGACCGCGACGTGCGCGTGATGGTCATGGGCATTCCCAACGTCGGCAAGTCGACCCTGATCAACGGGCTTGCCGGTCGCAAGATCGCCAAGACCGGCAACGAGCCGGCGGTTACCAAGCGCCAGCAGCGCATCCGCATCGAGGGACGCATCGCCCTGATCGATACCCCCGGGGTGCTGTGGCCGAAGATCGAGAACCAAGCCAGTGCCTATCGCCTGGCCGCCAGCGGCGCGATACGCGACACCGCGATCGACTACCTGGAGGTCGCGGTGATCACCGCCGCCGAGCTGGCCAAACGTTACCCCGACGCCCTGAGCGCTCGCTTCAAGCTCAAGGCACTGCCGAGCTACGCGCCCGATCCCCAGGCGGCCACCGTCGAGGTCGATGGCGGGCCGGCACTCGACCTTATGGCGCTGGCCGGGTACGACGGCCAGGCCATCGTCAAGGCAATTGCCGGCAAGCGTGGCGGTCTACGAGCCGGCGGCGAAGTCGACATGCATCGCGGCGCCGAGGTGTTGCTGCACGAGTTGCGTGACGGCAAGCTCGGCCGGGTGACGCTGGAAACTCCCGCCGATATCGTCGCAGCGGGCGCCGAAACGCCCGTCGAAGACACCCCTTCCTGACCCGGCCCAGGCGCGGCTCGAGAGCTAGGTTCGCAGGCGCTTTTGCCGATCAGCGCGGCGGGTTATGCTGGGCTGCGCCCGGTGCCGACAGGCCCACCGGACGATGCCCGAGAATCCGACATTCGCCCCGCAACTGGTCACCCCGCGCTCCAGTCGCCAACGGACACTCCATGGACACGACCCTCAAACCGATCCGCAAATCGCACAAGCTCGACAACGTCTGTTACGACATCCGCGGCCCGGTCCTCGATCATGCCAAGCGGCTCGAGGACGAAGGCCAGCGCATCCTCAAGCTCAACATCGGCAACCCCGCGCCGTTTGGCTTCGAGGCCCCCGAGGAGATCCTCCAGGACGTGATGCGCAACCTGCCCACCGCTCAGGGCTACTGCGATTCCAAGGGGCTGTACTCGGCGCGCAAGGCGATCATGCAGGAGTGTCAGCGCAAGGCCATACCCGGCGTCGGCATCGAGGACATCTTCGTCGGCAACGGCGTCTCCGAATTGATCGTGATGGCCATGCAGGCGCTGCTCAACGATGGCGACGAGGTGCTGATACCGGCCCCCGACTATCCGCTCTGGACCGCCGCCGCCAACCTGTCCGGCGGCCGCCCGGTCCACTACCTGTGCGACGAGCAGGCCGACTGGGCGCCGGACCTGGCCGATCTGCGCGACAAGATCACCAGCCATACCCGCGCCTTGGTACTGATCAACCCCAACAACCCCACCGGTGCGGTCTACCCGCCCGAGGTGGTCAAGGAGCTATTGGCCATCGCCCGCCAGCACGACCTGGTGGTGTTCTCCGACGAGATCTACGACAAGATCCTCTACGACGACGCGGAACACGTCTCGACCGGCGCGCTGGCCAGCGACGAGCAACTGGTGGTGACTATGAACGGCCTGTCCAAGAGCTATCGCTGCGCCGGCTTCCGTTCGGGCTGGATGATCCTTTCCGGGGGGCTGGGCAAGCAGCGCGCCGCGGACTTCATCCAGGGTCTCAACATGCTCGCCTCGATGCGCCTGTGCGCCAACGTGCCGGCCCAGCACGCCATCCAGACCGCACTCGGCGGCTACCAGTCGATCAACGACCTGGTGTTGCCCGGCGGACGGCTGCGCGCGCAGCGCGACATCACCTACGAGAAGCTCAACGCCATTCCCGGGGTTTCCTGCACCAAGCCCAAGGGCGCGCTGTATGCCTTCCCGCGGCTCGACCCGAAGGTGTTCAACATCCAGGACGACGAGAAACTGGTCCTCGACCTGCTGCTGCAGGAAAAGATCCTGCTCGTGCAGGGCACGGCTTTCAACTGGCCCGACCCGGACCATGTGCGCATCGTCACCCTGCCCTGGGCGGAACAGCTGGACGACGCCCTGGAGCGGTTCGCGCGCTTTCTGAGCCGCTATCGGCAGTAAGCGTCTTGGACACGACGACCGTGCAATAACATTCGTCGGGCGCTTGAAACCCGGGCGCCCGCGACCAATCTAACCAGTCAATAACATCCCGAAACACCCGATCCCCGACTGCTGAGGATTCGCCCCATGATGCGTATCATCCTGTTCCTGGCCACCAACCTGGCGGTGGTGCTGGTGGCCAGCATTACCCTGCGCCTGCTCGGCGTCGAGCCCTACCTCAACGCCAACGGGCTGAACATGAACAGCCTGCTGGTCTTCTGCTTCGTGTTCGGCATGGCCGGCTCGCTGATCTCGCTACTGCTGTCGAAGAAGATGGCCAAGATGAGCACCCGCGCCCACGTCATCGGCCAGCCGCGCAATGCCGACGAGCGCTGGCTGCTCGACACCGTCGCCGAGCTGGCCCGTGACGCCGGTATCAAGATGCCCGAGGTGGCGATATTCCCGGCCCAGCAGTCCAACGCCTTCGCCACCGGCTGGAAGAGGGACGATGCGCTGGTTGCGGTGTCCGAAGGGCTGCTCGCGCGGATGCGTCCGGAAGAGATCCGCGCCGTGCTCGCGCACGAGATCGGCCACGTGGCCAATGGCGACATGGTCACCCTGGCGCTGATCCAGGGCGTGCTCAACACCTTCGTGATGTTCTTCGCGCGGGTCGTCGCCCAACTGGTCGATAGCTTCCTGCGCCGCGACGACAACGGCGGGCTGGGATTCATGGGCTATTTCGTGGTGGTCATCGTCGCCGAGATCGTCTTCGGCCTGGCCGCCTCGATCATCGTCGCCTGGTTCTCGCGCTTCCGCGAATACCGTGCCGACGCCGCCGGCGCCAAGCTGGCCGGCAGCGGCGCGATGATCAATGCCCTGGCCCGGCTCAAGGCGGAAACCCAGTTGCCCGACCAGATGCCCGAAACGCTGACCGCCTTCGCCATCACCACCGGACAGACCCGCAAGCTCATGGAACGCCTGTTCGCCAGTCACCCGCCGCTCGACGACCGTATCCGGGCACTCAAGGAATCGGCCTACCGCCAGTGACAACGAGGCCGCGCTGCCTATAGCGGCCGCCCTGTATGACGAAAGCCCCGGCAATGCCGGGGCTTTCTCATGGACGCTCAAAATCGCCTTCGTTCACTGCTTGTTGGCCAACCTGACCTTGAAGCCGAAGCGCTCGAGCGCCTCACGCAGGTCGTTGTTGTTCTTCTTGAGGTCGACACGCAGCGTGGAGAACTCGCGCCGCACCGGGTATTCGGCACGGTAGCGATCGAACGCCTGCGCCATGCCCAGGCGCCGCCGGTAGCGTTCGAAGCCGACCATGTCACGACGTACGTCGTAGCAGGCTCGAACGCACAGCGACAGCGCCTCTTCGGGCGGCGCCCAACCGGTAAGCACCAGCTTGCGCAGCCATGGCTCGGGCTTGATCTGACCGAGCTTGCGCCGCACCGGCAGCCCGTAGTGACGCATGATCGCCTGGTAGACCAGCTCGGTGCCACGCATCTTGCCGTCGAGGCTATAGCCGGCAATGTGCGGCGTGGCGATGTCGACCAGCGAGTAAAGCGCCTCGTCGATGGCCGGCTCGTTTTCCCAGACATCGAGGACCGTATTCAGGTCGCCGTGTTCGGCCAGCCGCTCATACAGCGCGCGGCCATCGAGACAGTCGCCACGACCGGCATTGAGCAGCACCGTCCCCGGGCGCAGCGCGGCGATACGCCGCGCATCGAGCAGGTGACGCGTCGGATGATCGCCCGTCGTCACCAAGGGCGTGTGCAGGCAGACGATATCGGCCTCGTCGAGCAAGGTATCGAGATCGACGAAATCATCGCGGCCTTCGGCGAGCGCGCGCGGCGGATCGCAGACCAGGCAACGAGCGCCCAGCTCGGCCAGACGCCGCCACAGCCGTCCACCGACGTTCCCCGCGCCGACGATGCCGATGGTGCAACGGTCGAGCCGGTAGTCCCGCTCCTCGGCCAGCATCGACAGGCTGGACAGCACGTAATCGACCACCGAGTCGGCGTTGCAGCCCGGTGCACTGGCGAAACCGATACGCCGTTCGTGCAGATAATCCAGATCGATGTGGTCGGTGCCGATCGTGCAGGTACCCACGAAGCGAACCGGCGAACCGGCCAGCAGCGCGGCGTCGACCCGGGTAATCGAACGCACCAGCAGGATGTCGCAACCGGCCACCGCCTGGGCGTCGATTTCGCGGCCGGGCAGCCGGCGAATCTCGCCCAGCTCGCCGAAGAACTCATCGACCAGCGGAATGTTCTGGTCGGCTAGAATGCGCATGCTGCTCGCTCCTTGTTCCCGGCTAGCGGGCCGCTACAATGATGGCGCCTCGATCGCCAGCCATCTTAGGCCGGGCGACCGGGCGCGACAAGCCGCCATCGACTCTCTGCCATCGACTCTGGAGCCGCCGTGATCGTCCGCTGGGAAAGCCCTCATGACTATGTGCTGGTGCACATCCATCAGGACATGTTCGGCGACTGGATATTCAGTCGCGCCTGGGGCCAGATCGGCACCCAGTTCGGCGGCCTCAAGCACCAGCTGGCCGAGAGCCACGAGCAGGCCCAGATGTGGCTCGACGACGTCGACCATATCCAACGCTCGCGGGGCTTTCGCAAGGTGCTCGAGACCCAGGACGACAGTCCCGAGGGCCGCGACGCCGTTCGCCAGCTCTCGCTGCTCGAGTAGTCCTTCGAATGGCCCTCACTCGCCGCCTTCACGATGGCGAATCAGGAAACAATGGTGTAGATCGGGGCGCCGCTGGAAATCGGGATCGTAGGTACGTGTGGTGATGTCCTGCACGACGAAGCGTTCGGCGAGTCGCTCATCGAGCCGAAAGCGGCGCTGATTGTTGGAGAAGATCAGCGTACCACCCGCTGCCAGCCGTGCCATGGCCAGTTCGACCAGCCGCGGGTGATCGCGCTGAATATCCAGCGTCGCCTCCATGCGCTTGGAATTCGAGAAGGTCGGCGGGTCGAGAAAGATCAGATCGAACCGGCTCTCGGCGGTTTCCAGCCAGTGCAGGCAATCGTCACGAACGACCCGATGACGCGACGGATCGAGCCGGTTGAGCGCCAGGTTGTCGCGCGCCCAATCGAGGTAGGTGTTGGACAGGTCGACGCTGACGCTGTCCGTGGCGCCGCCCAACGCGGCATGGACGGTCGCCGCTCCGGTATAGCAGAACAGGTTGAGAAAGCGCTTGCCGCCCGCCATCTCGGCGATCATCCGGCGCACCGGCCGGTGATCGAGGAACAGCCCGGTATCCAGGTAATCGCGCAGATTGACCCATAACCGGGCGCTACCCTCGCCGACCTCAAAGCGCTCGCCGCTGGAATCGCGTTTCTGGTATTGAGCCTTGCCGGCCTGGCGTTCGCGCTGTTTGAGGTGAATGCGTTCGGCGCGCACCTCGAGCACTTCGGGCAGTACGCTCAGCGCCTCCATCAGCCGCCGCTGGGCCTGGGCCGGCTCGACCGATTTCGGCGGCGCGTACTCCTGCACATGCACGCGTTCGGCGTAGACATCGATGGCCATCGCGTATTCGGGCATATCGGCGTCATAGAGCCGGTAGCATTGCTCGCCGCTTCGCTTGAGCCACTTGGCCAGCCGCTTGCGATTCTTGACCAACCGATTGGCGAACATCTGCGCGCCCTGCGAGCGCCGATCCGCCGCCGGTGACGATTCGTTTTCATCCGCCCCCGCCTCGGCGATGGCCATCAACAACAGCTTGCAATCCAGGGCGCCGTTCTTGAAGGCATACTGCTTGTCGGCGCGCAGCCCGGTGCGGTGGCCGAGATCGGGATTGCCGGTAAACAGCGCCAGGGTCCAGCCGGGAAATTCACGTTGCGCCCGTTCGCCGAGCGTCGCGTACAGCGGCACCAGCTCGGGCAGCTCGCCGATGCGTTCGCCGTAGGGCGGGTTGGTGATGATCAATCCCGGACCCGCAGCCTCCGTCGGGCGGCGCAGTTGCCGAACCTCGCCCCCCTCGAAAGTGACCAGCGCGGGAATGCCGGCGCGCATGGCGTTGCCCTTGGCTGCGGAGAGCGCCTGCGGGCTTTGATCGACCCCATACAGGCGCGACTTGATGCGCCGGCGGCCGAGACTGGCACGCGCCTCGGCCTCGCGCTTTAGGGTCTGCCATAGCGCTTCGTCATGGCCTGCCCAGCCATGCAGGCCGAAGCGTTGCCGGTTGAGGTTGGGAGCGACGTCGGCGGCCATCATCGCCGCCTCGATCACCAGCGTACCCGAGCCGCACAGCGGATCGACCAGCGGCTCGCCGCGCTTGGCGCGGGCCGGCCAGTCGGCACGCACCAACAGCGCCGCCGCCAGATTCTCCTTGAGCGGGGCATGCCCCGGCTCGCGGCGATAACCGCGTTGATGCAGGCTGGTGCCGGCCAGGTCGATGCCTAGCGTCAGGCGTCCGCGATGCAGGTGCGCGTAGAGTCGCAGGTCGGGATCGCGCAGTTCGACCCGCGGTCGCTCACGGCCGGCATCGCGCAGGGCGTCGACGACGCCGTCCTTGACCGTCTGGGCACCGAAACGGGTATGCCGGATCGCCGCCGACTGGCCATGGAAATCCACCGCAAGGGTCGCCTCGGCGGGCAATTGGCTCGCCCAGTCGAGCCGTTCGACACAGGCCTTGAGCGCCTCGGGTGTCTCGATATCGGCCTGTCGGGCCAGACACAGGATGACCCGGTTGGCCAGTCGCGACCATAGGCAGGCGCGATAGGCCACTTCCAGCCCGGCACTGAAGTGCACGCCGGCGACGGTCTGCTTGGTGACCACGGCGCCCCACTGGGCCAGCTCATCGGCCAGCAATGCTTCGATACCCTTGGGGCAGGTCGCAAAAAAATGCCTTAGCGTATCGTTCGACGTTTCTGGCACTGACGACTCAGTCGGCATGTGAATGAATATTCCTTTTAATTTCACTTGCGTAACGTTTGTGTAACAAAATCGACTCGACACAACTGACGTTTTTGGACTAGTAATTACCTTAGTAGCTACTGATGACGCATGCGTTCTGCCGCGGGCTCTAGAGCAGCGACAAGCAGGTCGGTTAGGCCGTTGTCGTTTGATGACTCGCAATAAAAATCCGGTTCTTCATAAGAGGCCACCCGATGAAACGACAGAAACGTGATCGCTTCCAGCGTGCCTATATTCATGGCTACAAGGCAGGTATGACAGGTCGCTCTAGAGACGACTGTCCCAGCCAGGATATCAACCTACGCGAATACTGGATGAGCGGTTGGCGTGAAGGTCGCGGGGATCAGTGGGCCGGCATGATAGGGGTAGCCGGCATCCATAAGAACCCCATGGTGATGTAACCCAAATGAAGGAAGAATACCCTCCAAGGCCCGTCTCGGTGACGGGCCTTCTTGTTTGTTCCCGGCAGAACCCAAGTATCCGACGCGATCGCCCTCGCTATGCGAGTCGCCTTAGCGCACGCCGACACTCTACAACCAGCGCCGGCCCTCGGTAGACGAAACCCGAGTAGAGCTGAACGAGATCCGCGCCCGCCTCACGCTTGGCCAGCGCCTCTTCGCCGTTAGTAATGCCTCCCACCCCGATGATCGGCATGTCGGGCAGGTAGCGACGCAACGCCGCGACGACACGATTCGATGCGGCGAATACCGGGCGCCCGGAAAGCCCGCCCTGCTCATCGGCGTGCGGCAAGCCCGTCACCGCGTCGCGGGCGATCGTGGTGTTGGTCGCGATCACTGCATCGATGGCATTGCGCGCGAGCGCTTCAGCCACCAGGCCGATGGCCGCGTCCTCCATGTCTGGAGCAATCTTGACCGCCAGCGGCACGCGACGCCCCGCCTGTTCATCGAGTTGGTTGCAGCGTTTGCGCAACGGAGCGAGCAAGCCATCGAGGTGCTCGCCGAGCTGCAGGTCGCGAAGTCCCGGCGTATTGGGCGAAGAAATGTTGACGGTAATGTAGTCCGCGCACGCGTGCACACGCTCCAGGCACACGAGATAGTCGTCGACCGCCCGCTCGACCGGAGTCGTCAGATTCTTGCCGATATTGATGCCGATCACGCCCGCGTAACGACTCTTGCGCACATTGGCGACGAGCCGGTCGACCCCGGCATTGTTGAATCCCATGCGATTGATGATTGCCTGCTGTTCGGGCAATCGGAAGAGCCGTGGCCGCGGATTGCCGGGCTGAGGCCGGGGCGTGACGGTTCCGACCTCGACGAAACCGAAACCCAGTGCGCCCAATGCGTCGAGATGATCGGCATTCTTGTCGAGCCCTGCTGCCAAACCGACCCGATTGGCGAAGCGCAACCCCATCAGTTCGCAGGGGTCGTCGAGCGACTCTCCGGCGCCGAGCAGTCCTTGCAGGTGCAGTCGATGGATCAGCTCCAGGGCGCGTAACGAGACGCCATGGGCGGTTTCAGGGTCCAGTCGGAACAACAGGGAACGGGCGAGCGCGTACATCGGGCTCCTCGGCAGCGGCGGGGCGAAAGGCGCCGGGAGTATACCTCACAAGCAAGGCGGCGACGACGCACACTGCGCGCCGCCGCCGCGATCCAGCCTAGGGATATTACGCGATTAGCTCTCTCCGTTGCTCTCGGCAAGGTCGACCAGCTCACGTATCGCCACGGCAAACAGCGGATAGCCGCCCTGGGTGCCGCCGCGCACTTCGTTGACCAGCCCGCACCAGCGCTCGTGGAGATCGGCATGCCGCGCCAGCCACTGGTCGACACGCGGCTCCACATCGCGCGGCCCCTCGGCCATTCTGACTACGCTGACGGTCAGCGCCAGCTGTTGGCGATCGAGGTCGTCGCGGAAGGCCTCGCGGGCCTGGGCCTGCCAGCTGTCGCGCACCTTGAGGGCATCGACCTGCTCGGTCATCCATGGCAACTCGAGGCGGTGGCCGATCTCGTAGTAGAGTTCGGCGACTCGCTGGATCTTCTCGTCGGTCTGCTTGGCCGCTTCGATGATGCCCAACCCGGCGAACAGGTTACCGGTGGCGGCGACGATATTGGCCAACGACTTGGGTACGCCGGCCGAGGTGAGTTCGTCGCGGCGCTCCTGCCAGATATCGAGTTCCTGGCCGCGCAGACGCTTGCCGATGCTCTCCTGAAGCTGCGAAAGGCGCGGCGCGAAGTGTTCGATACTCTCATTGACCGAGAGGCTGCTGCGCTGACGCAGGAACCAGCGTGTCGCACGCCGAATCAGGCGCATCAGGTCGAGCATCATCTGATACTGGATGCCGCTGTCGACGCGATTGTCCAGCGCTTCGATCTGCTGCCACAGCCCCTCGAGGTTGAAGCTGTCGCGGGCGATCACGTAGGCCCGTGCGATATCCGCCCGGCTGGCCCCGGTGGTATCGATCAGCCGCCGGGAGAAGACGATGCCCATGTGATCGACCAGGTCGTTGGCGATCTGCGTGGCAACGATCTCACGCTTGAGACGATGACCGTACATGTCGTCGTGGAAACGCTCGACCAAGGTCTTGGGGAAAGCGCGCTCGAGGTGGCACTGGATGTACGGATCGTCGGGCACCTCGGAGGCGATCAGGTCGTCCTTGAGGGTACTCTTGGCATAGGAGATCAGCACCGAGAGCTCGGGCAGCGTCAGCCCTTCCTCGTTGTTGGAGCGTTCGAGCAGCGCTTCGTCGCTGGGCAGGGATTCGAGCTCGCGATCGAGATGCCCGCTGGCCTCGAGTTCATTGATGAAGCGCCGATAGGGCCCCATTCCCTCTTTCGACAGCCGTTCGGACAGCGACAGCGCCTGGGTCTGGCGGTAATTGTCGCGAATCACCAGCTCGGCGACCTCCTCGGTCATTTCGGCCAACAGCGCGTTGCGCTGCTTGTCGGTCATGTCGCCGCGCTTGACGATGTCGTCGAGCAGGATCTTGATGTTGACCTCATGGTCCGAGCAGTTGACCCCACCGGCGTTATCGATGAAGTCGGTGTTGACGCGCACGCCGCGCAGCGCGGCTTGCATGCGGCCACGCTGGGTCAGGCCGAGGTTGCCCCCCTCACCGACCACCCGGCAGTTGAGTTCGTCACCGTTGACGCGCAGGCCGTCGTTGGCCTTGTCGCCGACGTCGGCGTGGCTTTCCTGGCTGGATTTGACGTAGGTGCCGATGCCGCCGTTCCAGATCAGGTCGACCTGGGCCTTGAGCATGGCATTGATCAGATCGTTGGGCGAAAGCTTGTCGGCCTGAATGCCGAAGGCCTTCTTCATCGGCTCGCTGATGGCGATCGACTTGGCGCTGCGCTTGAAGATGCCGCCCCCCTCCGAGATCAGCGAGGCATCGTAATCCTCCCAACTGGAGCGCGCCTGATTGAACAGCCGCTTACGCTCCTCGAAGGACTTACCCGGGTCGGGATCGGGGTCGACGAAGATATGCAGGTGGTTGAAGGCGCCGACCAACCGGATGCGGTCGGACAGCAGCATGCCGTTGCCGAATACGTCGCCGGCCATGTCACCGATCCCCAGCACGCTGAAGGGGTCCTGCTGGGTATCCAGCCCCAGCTCGCGGAAGTGGCGCTTGACCGATTCCCAGGCGCCGCGGGCGGTGATCGCCATCTTCTTGTGGTCGTAGCCATTGGCGCCGCCCGAGGCGAAGGCGTCGCCCAGCCAATGACCATAATCCAGCGATATTTCGTTGGCGATATCCGAGAAGGTCGCCGTGCCCTTGTCGGCGGCGACGACCAGATAGGGATCGTCGTCGTCGTGCCTTACCACGTCGCGCGGCACGACGACCTCGCCACCATCGAGGTTGTCGGTGATGTCGAGCAGCGCGCGGATGAATATCTGGTAGCAGGCAATGCCTTCTTTCTGGATCGCGTCGCGGTCGGCGGTGTCGGGCATCCGCTTGCAGACGAAGCCGCCCTTGGCGCCCACCGGGACGATGACGGCGTTCTTGACCTGCTGGGCCTTGACCAGACCGAGGATCTCGGTACGGAAATCCTCATGCCGGTCCGACCAGCGCAGCCCGCCACGGGCGACCTTGCCGCCACGCAGGTGGACGCCTTCGACACGCGGTGAATAGACGAAGATCTCGAAGCGCGGACGCGGCTTGGGCATGTTCGGTACGCGCGTCGGATCGAGCTTGAAAGAGATGTAGTCCTTGACCTCGCCATTGACATCGCGCTGGTAGTAATTGGTACGCAAGGTGGCCTGGATCAGGTCGATGTAGCGACGCAGCAGCAGGTCGTCGTTGAGGCTCGCGACGCTGTCGAGCATCTGTGTCAATCGCTCGACGCTGGCATCGATCTGCTCGGCCTGCTGCTCGCCCTGCGGGTCGAAGCGCAACTCGAACAGGTGAATCAGTTCGCGCGTGATCTCAGGATGGCTAGTCAGCGTATTGGCGATATACAGCTGCGACAGGCCGAAGCGGATCTGCTTGAGGTAGCGGGCATAGGCACGCAGTATCGCGACCTCGCGCCAGTCGAGATTGGCGGCGATGATCAAGCGGTTGAACGGGTCGTTCTCGGCCTCGCCGGTCCAGATGCGCTTGAAGGCATCGATGAAGATGTCGCGCATGTCCTGCAGGTTGACGACTTCGCGACCGTGATGCTCGAGCGTGAAGTCATGGATCCAGAATGCCTTGTCCGCACGGTGAATACCGTAAGGGCGCTCGCCCAGGACCCGCAGTCCCAGGTTTTCCATCATCGGCAAGACGTCGGAAAGCGGAATCGGCGAATCGCCGTGGAACAGCTTGAGATTGACCCCGTCGGCGTCCTTCTCGACCAGCCGGTAGAGGCTCAGCGCGACCGGCGCGCCCTCGTCGATCTCGCCAATGTGCTGCAGGTCATAGACGGCGGTGCGCGCCGTGAAGTCCTCGCGATAACTGCTCGGGAAAGCGTCGCGGTAGCGATCCATCAGCCAGTTGGCCTGCTCTTCGCCGACCCCCTCGACCAGGGCGTTATGCAGATCGTCGCGCCAACTGCGGGCCAGCCCGGCGATCTTGTTCTCGAGCTTGCGCAGGTCGTAATCGGTCGGGCTGTCGCCATTGAAGCGCAGGATGAACTGGATGCGTGCCAGCACCGATTCCGACAGATAGGTATTGAAGTCGCCGAAGGTGGCGTCGAGTTCCTCGCAGAGCAGGTTCTGGATACGTATCCGCAGGTCGGTGGAGAATACGTCGCGCGGCACGAAGACCAGGCAGGAATAGAAGTGACCGAAGCGATCCTCGCGCACGAACAAGCGCACCCGGCGGCGCTCGCGAATGTTGAGGATACCCAGTGCCGTCTTGGTCAGTTCGTCGGCGCTGATCTGGAACAGGTCGTCGCGCGGGTAGACCTCGAGGATCTGCAGCAGGTGCTTGCCGTTGTGGCCCTTAGGGTTGACGCCGGAGGCATCCAGCACCGCCTGAATCTTTCTGCGCAGCACCGGAATGTGGCGCGGTGAATCGTTGTAAATCACCGCGGCATAGAGTCCGATGAAGCGCCGCTCGCCGATTACGTTGCCGTTCTCGTCGTAGCGCTCGATGGCAATGTAGTCCGGGTAGGCGGGACGATGGATACGCGCATGGTAGGCACTCTTGGCGAAGGTCAGAAGCTGGGGAATCAATACGTAGTGATCGTCCTCGATGCCTTGATCGCTACGGATGCGCTCCTGGTAACGTGGCTGGTCGAGCTTGAACACCCCCAGTTCGCTGCCTTTGACGCGCTGCAATTCCTGCCGGCCCTGCTTGTCGATAACCTCGTACTCGTCGTAGCCGAGGAAGGTGAAGTTGTCCTTCTGCAGCCACTCGAGGAAAGCGATGGCTTCGCTGTGATCCTCCTTGCTGACCTGACTGGGGCGCGTCGCCCTGATCTCGTCCAGGGCTTCCCCGACCCGCGCCTGCATGGGATCGAAGTCCTCGATCGCGGTTCTCACGTCGATCAGCACGTCGCGCAGGCTCGCCTCGATATCCTCGAGTACCGAGGCCTCCGAATGGCGATCGATCTCGATGACCATGATCGATTCACGCCCCTGCGGCGCATCCTTGTCGCGCGGCGAGGCGGTCCGCTTGAGGCGATGCTGGCGATCGCGCTCGACGGCGAGCACCGCGTTATGGATGGCGTGTACGGTGATGCCGCGACGATTGAGCTCGATACGCACCGAGTCGACCAGAAACGGCATGTCCTCGTGCAGCACCTCGATCAGCGTATGCGAGGACTGCCAGCCATGCTCTTCGAAATCGGGATTGTAGACATGCACCTTGGGTGAGCGCGGGTCGTGATGCTGGATGAAGTGCCAGGTCATCAACGTCGCCCCGTAGGTGTCGTCGAGATGACGCTCGAGCAGATCCTCGAGCGGCGCACTCGCATAGAAAGCCTCGGCGAAGGTCGCCACGGCTTCCACCTTTTCCTGCGGCAGGCGCTTGGCGAGCTGTTCGCGAAGTTGAGCTAGGAATTCCTGTTTGCCATCGATTGCGACGTGTTGCATCAATCACCTCGGCTGCATCCGGCCGCTGCCTGCGGCCGGGAGATATTCATTGGCGCGGTCGATTACACGCTGCCCGTGAGCTTACTCTAGCTCAACCTCTCTTCCCCATCGTCATGCCGGCTTCTTCATGGTGCATGACAGTTGTGCATCGGCGCTTGACTTTACAAGCGCTCGCAGAAGGCACTTTTAAACCGCCAGCATGCCGGGCTCAACGCCGCTCGAGCAAGACCCCGCATTCGCAGTGGTCGGTCCAGGGAAACTGATCGAACAGCGCGAAACGCGCGATACGGTGAGTGTCGTTAAGCTGAAGGAGATTGTCGAACAGGGTCTCGGGATTACACGAGATGTAGACGATGCGCGGATACTCGCGCAACCGTTCGCAACTCGCCGCGTCGAGCCCCGCCCGCGGCGGATCGACCAGTACGGTGGTGAAGTCGTAGTCCTCGAGCGCCATCTCGGAAACCCGCCGCCCCTGCTTTTCACCGGCCAGCGCCTCGGCGAACTCCTCCGCCGACATTCGCGCCACGACTGCATTGTCGATGTCGTTGGCGGCGAGATTGACCTGTGCCGAGGCCACCGAGGTGCGCGAGATCTCGGTCGCCAGTACACGCCGGAAATTGCCTGCCAACGCCACAGTGAAGTTGCCATTACCGCAATACAGCTCGACCAGATCGCCGGACTGACTGTCGCGGGTCGCCGAGCGTGCCCAGCCGAGCATGGCGCGATTGATCTCGGCATTGGGCTGGGTGAAGCTGTTCTCGACCTGCTGGTAGGCCAGCGTTGCGCCATCGACAGCGAGGCGCTCCCAGACATGGTCGCGATCGAGTACGCGCCGCTGCTTGCGCGCCCGGCCGATCAGCGAGACGCCGAGATGCGCCTGCAGCCATTGCGCCTCGGCCTCCCACGCCTCATCGAGCGGGCGATGATAGATCAGCGTCACCAACGCCTCGCCGGTCAGCGTGGTCAGGAATTCGGCCTGGAACAGCTTGCGACGCAACACCGGACGATCGCGGATGGCATCCAACAAGCGCGGCATCAGCGCGTTGATGGTCTCGCTGGCCACGGGGTACTGATCGAGGCGAATGATCCGCTTGTTTTTGGGATCCTGTGGATCGACCTCGAACATTGCATAGAACAGATCGTCGCCCTCGTGCCAGACACGGAATTCGCAGCGCATGCGATAGTGGCTGGCTGGCGAGGCGAAGACCTCCAGCGCTGGCGGCGCTAGCGCGGCAAAGCGCTGGCTGATACGTGTTCGCTTGGCTTCGAGTTGCGCCGGATAGCGCTCGGGATCGACGACGGGTACGGCCACGCAGGCTCCTTGTAAGCGTAGGGTCGGGTTGAAAGCGCACGCAGCCGCCAGGCGGCTTGTCAGTGCGGCAAGGTGAGTGTATCGGCGGGCAGCGCCAGCGCTTCGAGCGAGGAGAAACCGTAGCCCGCCAGGGTCGCCGCCAGCGTCGCCCCCGGGGCGCTCGCCCAGGCACGGCCCTCGCGACCTCCCGCCTGGCCGGAGGTGCCGAGCACGCTGGCCACCCGCCGCGCGATCGCTTCGCCGGAGTCGACCCAGTTGATCGCTCTTGGCGCGCTGGCTTCCAGCCGCTGGCGCAACAGCGGGAAGTGCGTACAGCCGAGCACCACGGTATCGAGCGTCGGCTCCGCCCAGAGCGGCGCCAAGGCTTGCTCGAACATCCGCGCGTCCGGCGCCAGGCCGGCAAGCTGACGCTCGGCCTCGCCGACCAGGCCATCCGCGGCGACCCGCACGATTCGACAATCCGCGGCAAAATCCTCGATCAGGGTTTGCGTGTAGGCCCGATTGACCGTCGCCGAGGTCGCCAGCAAGCCGATGACCCGCGAGGCCGAGAGCTGGGCCGCCGGCTTGATCGCCGGCACGGTACCCACGACCGGTATCGTCAGACGCGCCCGCAGTTCACGCAGGGCCAACGTGCTTGCGGTATTGCAGGCCACCACCAAGGCCACGGCACCGCTGGCGCTGACCGCGCTGGTGCAGGTTGCGACGATGCGCGACACCAGCCAATCGTCGGCCTTGGTGCCATAGGGCAGCATCGCATTGTCGCAGACATAGGCCAGCGTCGCAGCCGGCAGCCGCGCCCGCAGCGCCGCGGTTACCGACAGCCCGCCGACGCCGGAATCGAAGATCAGGATCGGCCCGGACATGCCGCCTCCTCGTCGAAATAGCGGATCAGCGTCTCGATCAGCGCCTGCAGGCGAGCCGGCATCAGCTGGCGGTCGGCATACAGCAGATTGACGCCCATCGGCGGCTTGACGAATGGCTCCAGCACCCGTACCAAGCGGCCTTGAGCGACCTCGGGCTCGCCGAGAAAGGCCGGCTTGTAGACCAACCCCATGCCGCGCACTGCCGCCTCGGTAAGCGCCCGACCGTTGTTGCATGACAGCACCGGGCGAAAGCGATAGCGATAGGGCTTGCCATCGACCTGGAAATTCCAGCTCGGCCCGGTACGCTGCAGGCTGTAATGCAGGCAGCGATGTCCGCGCAGTTCATCGGGGTGCCGGGGGTGGCCGTGCTCGGCCAGGTAGGCAGGCGATGCATAGACGTACATGGGCATCGCCATCAGCCGGCGGGCGATCAGGCTGGAATCCTCGAGTTCACCGATGCGTACCGCCAGATCGAAATCCTCGGCCAGGAGATCGACCCGCCGGTCCTCGAGGACGACGTCCAGCTGCACCGCGGGATGGCGACGCTCGAACGCCTGCAGCGCGGGCATCAGTTCGCGCACGCCGAAATCGAGCGGGGCCGACAGCCTCAGCCGGCCGCGCACCTCGCCGCGCTGTTCGCCGAGACCGGCCTCGAGTTCGTACAACTCGTCGAGCAGACGTCCTGCGCCCTTGAGATAGCGCTCGCCCTCGGCAGTCAGCTGCAGGCGACGCGTGGTGCGCGTCAGCAGGCGTACCCCCAGTTGCGCCTCGAGACGCGCCACCTGCTTGCTGACCATGGCATTGGATAGGTCCAGCTTGCGCGCACCCGCAGCGAAGCTGCCGGCCTCGACCACCGCGCGGAAGGTCTGCATCGCCTGCAGGCGGTCCATCGTAATTACCTCATCGAGCCTAGCGGACGCCCATTCTAACGCACCCGGCGCGCACTGGCCCGACTGGCTTGCCCCGCTCCACCAAACTGTTTATTTTTACAGTCAATATTCTTGATCGAGCGGCGACGGCGCTTCGCGGAATTCGGCGTATAGCTCGGGATAGGCCTCCTGCAGGTGGCCCAGTTTTTCCTGGGCGCCTTCCGGCAGCGCCTCGGCGAGGCTCTCCAGATCCGCTTCGTCGAAGTATTCGCGAATCAGCGGGAACAGCTCTTCACGCTCCGCTCGCAGGTAGGCGCGATGCGCTTCCAGGTAGGCCTGAAGATCATCGGCGAAGCGATCCATGGGTACGATGGCATCCATCAGGATCATGTCGAGATCGTCGGAAAGACGCATCAGCCGCTGGTGCAAGGCCTCGTAGTCGGCGGTCAAGCGCACGACCAGATCGTTGACCTCGGGTAGCCGTTCCACCAGGCGCTCACCGAAGATGCGCTCCAATGGCACCGTGAATCCGCTCATGTAATCGAGAATGAAGTCGACGACCTCGCGCACCAGCTGGAAATTGGGCCGCTCGCCCGCATTCAGCGTACGTTGCTTGAGCGAGAGCACGTGCAGCAGGCGCGCCATGTTGGCATGATCCTGGCGCAGTTGGTTGAGCATTGGCATGGTGAGAGCCTCCTCTGCTAGAGCCTAGACCGACAGGGGAAGTACTAGAACACTAGTACCCATGTAGGCAATGTGCCTTGGCGTGTGGCCAGGCTTGACGTCACCGGCGTTAGACAGCCCTAGCGAACTGTCCCTCGCCATGTCGAATAACAAACCTGATGTATAAACCTAGTGGCATTGGCGCCGTTATGCTCGTTGAATGATAGCTAACGGCTTTTCAGATTCTTCGACGAGCCGACGATATTATGGACCTTTTCAGCCAGCAAGATGCCGATAACGCGCCTCTCGCCTATCGGATGCGCCCCCGGCAGCTCGACGACTATGTCGGCCAACAGGCCTTGGTAGGCCCCGGCAAGCCGCTGCGCCGCATGGCCGAAACCGGCCAGCTGCGCTCGATGATTCTCTGGGGGCCGCCCGGTGTCGGCAAGACCACCCTTGCCGAAATACTCGCCGAAGCCTCCGGGGCCAGCCTCGAGCATCTCTCCGCGGTGATGGCCGGGGTCAAGGAGCTGCGCGCGGCCGTCGAGCGCGCACGCGGCGCCCAGGCGCAGCAGCGACCCACGGTGCTGTTTCTCGACGAGATTCACCGTCTCAACAAGAGCCAGCAGGACGCCCTGCTACCACATGTCGAATCCGGGTTGCTCACGCTGATCGGCGCCACCACCGAGAATCCCTCCTTCGAGGTCAATTCCGCGCTGCTCTCGCGGGCGCGTGTCTATGTGCTCAAGAAACTCGATGCGAGCGATCTGGTGGACGTGTTGCAACGGGCCCTCGAAGATCCCGAGCGCGGCCTCGGCAAGCGCTCGATCTGTGTCGACCCCGAAGTCCTGGAGATCCTCGCCCGAGCCAGCAGTGGCGACGCCCGCCGCGCGCTGGGCCTGCTCGAGACCGCTTGCGACTTCACCCGCCAGGAAGGCGAACGCGAGATACTCGAGAAGCAGGCGCTCGACGAGGTGCTCGGCTACCAGGCCAGCGCCTTCGACAAGCAGGGCGATCATTACTACGACTTGCTGTCGGCGATCCACAAGTCGATCCGCTCGTCGCGCGTGGATGCCGCGTTGCTGTACATGGCGCAGTTCATGCAGGGCGGCGGCGACCCGCTGGACGTGGTCCGCCGCCTGGCGGCGATCGCCTCGGAGGATGTCGGCAACGCCGAGCCGCGCGCCCTACCGCTGGTCATCGCCGCCTGGGATGCCTACCTGCGTCTGGGTGACTATGAAGGTCAGCGCGCCATCGCCCATGCCGCGATCCATCTCGCCGTGGCTCCCAAGAGTAACGCCATCGACCAGGCCTGGCACGGCGCCAAGGGCTTCGTCGCCGAGAATCCCGATTTCGAGGTACCCGGTTACCTGCGCAACGCCCCCACCAAGCTGATGGCCTCGCTCGGCCACGGTGAAGGCTACCGCTACGCGCACAACGAGCCCCAGGGCTACCCGGCGGGCCGCGCGCATGATTGCTGGCCCGCCGAACTGCCGCCCCGGCAATTCTTCGTTCCCAGCGACTACGGCCAGGAGAAACGCTTCAGGCAGATGCTCGATTACCGCGCCGACCTCGACGCCCAGGCCAACCGTGGGGGGTCCGACTCCTGAGCGCCCGAGCGCACTGATCGCGAAAGAGCCCGGCAGATGCAATCTGCCGGGCTCTTTAAATGGCGAGCGGAGGACGAGGCTAACTCTCGGGGCGTGTCATCAGCCCTCGCGAATCACGTCCGCTCCCTCGGGGATCTCGAACTCGAAGCGCGACTCTTCCAGCGACGGGTTGAGCTTGACGTCGTCGAAGCTGATCTTGGTTTGCTGGCCGGTGCTGTCGGTCATCTGCAGGGCGTCGAACGTTTCGCCATGAAAGGTCAACTTGAGCGACTCGAATAGCGTATCGGGGGTCGTGGGTATCAAGGTGAACGTTTCCGCCGCGCCCTGCTGCGCGCGGGTTACCTGGTAATTCTCGGTCAGCGCATCGGCGCTCCCCGACAATAGCAGGGCCGGGGTGTGCGTAACGCGGGTATCCAGCGGCTGTATCGAGACCTGCTCGAGGTCGGGGTCGTAGAGATAGATCTTGTCGCCGTCCGAAACCACGGTCTGGCGATAGGGCGCATTGACCTCCCAGCGGAAGCGTCCCGGCCGCGACAGCCACATCTTGCCCTGGGTACGCTGCAGGCGGTTGCCGCTGCCATCGAGGATGAACTGCTCGAAGCTCGCCTCGTAGTTCTTGATCGGCTTGAGCAATTGCGCCAAGCGCGACGCCGCCTGCGAGTCGGCACTCGCCGATAGCGGCGCCAGCAGCAACACGATCGTCAGCGCGACCAGGGTCTTGATCCGTTTCATGCCTTCTCCTTGGTTCCAATCGATTCGAGGCGGCTCTCGACCGCTGCAGTCTCGATAGACAGCGCCGGCGCCTTGACGTTGCAGCGACCCGCCGGCTTCCTCATTGCTTGCACAAGAAATCGCCACCTCAATCGCCCACCGGCGGCGGCGCCAGCACCTCGCGGCTGCCGTTGGTGCCCATCGACGATACCACCCGTGCGGCCTCCATCGACTCGACCAGCCGCGCCGCCCGGTTGTAGCCGATCTTGAAGCGCCGCTGGACGGCCGAGATCGAGGCCCGGCGCGATTCGGTGACGAACATTACCGCCTCGTCGTAGAGCGCATCCTGCTCGGCATCGCCCTCGCCACTGTTTTCGGCTTCCAGCCCCGTCAGGGCGTCGGCATTGACGCCACCGGTGAGTATCTCCTCGATGTATTCAGGCTCGCCGCGGCGCTTCCAGTCCTCGACCACGCGATGAACTTCATCGTCGTCCACGAAGGCACCGTGCACGCGGGTCGGCATGCCCGCGCCGGCCGGCAAATAGAGCATGTCGCCATGGCCGAGCAGTGCCTCGGCGCCGCCCTGGTCGAGAATCGTCCGCGAATCGACCTTGGAGGAGACCTGGAACGCCATCCGCGTGGGAATGTTGGCCTTGATCAGGCCGGTCACCACGTCCACCGAAGGCCGCTGGGTGGCGAGTATCAGGTGGATGCCCGCGGCTCGCGCCTTCTGCGCCAGTCGCGCGATCAACTCCTCGACCTTCTTGCCGACGATCATGAACATGTCGGCGAATTCGTCGATCACCACCACGATGTAGGGCAATTTCTCGAGAACCGGCGGCTGTTCGTGCATCTGCCAGGGTTGCGGCTCCCACAGCGGGTCGGCGACCTGCGCGCCGGCGCGCTCGGCCTCGTCGAGCTTGGCGTTGAAGCCGGCAATGTTGCGTACGCCCATCGCCGCCATCAGCTTGTAGCGCCGCTCCATCTCGGCGACGCACCAGCGCAAGCCGTTGGCCGCCTCCTTCATGTCGGTGACCACCGGCGCCAACAGATGCGGAATGCCATCGTAGACCGACAGTTCGAGCATCTTGGGATCGACCATGATCATCCGGACATCGTCCGGCGAGGCCTTCAGCAACATCGAGATCAGCATGCCGTTGACGCCCACCGACTTGCCCGAACCGGTGGTGCCGGCGACCAGCAGGTGGGGCATCTTGCCCAGGTTGGCGACCACCGGTGCGCCGCCGATGTCGTGGCCCAGCGCCAGCGTCAGCGGTGAAGCCGCCTGCTGATAGGCGTCGGAGTCGATCACTTCGCGCAGGCGGATCATCGCCCGGTTGGGGTTGGGGATCTCGATGCCCACGGTCGGCTTGCCGGGAATGATCTCAACCACCCTGACGCTCTTGACCATCAGCGAGCGCGCCAGGTCCTTGGCCAGGTTGCTGATCTTGGAAACCTTCACGCCGGCGGCGGGCTTGATCTCGAAGCGCGTGATCACCGGCCCGGGCCAGGTCTCGACCACCTCGGCCTTGACGCCATACTCGCGCAGTCGCGTCTCGAGCAATTCGGCCATGTCGGCGAGCTGGTCCGGCGTGTAGTTGGGCTGCTGCGGGTCGGGGGGCGTCAACAGCCGCAGCGATGGGAACTCGCCATCCGGCTCGGGCATGTTGTCCATCACCGGACGCTGGCTCTGCAGATGCTCGACCGTCCACAACGCCGGCCCCTGCGGATCGTCGGCAGCCGCCTGGGCCTGCGCGGCGGTGGCGACGCGCGGCAGCTGCGACTCATCGTCGTCGTCATTTGCGCGAAGCGGCTCGGGCTCGGTCGGCTGAGGGCTCTCGGCGGGAGCCTCCTGAGCCGGCTCGTGCCGGGCATCGCTGGCCGCTGCAGCGCCCCAGCTCAGCTTCGGCTCGCGATCATCGCCCTGCTCGTCCTCGGGATTGTCATCGCGCCACGTCGTCCAGTCGATGTCACGCGGCTCCTGACGCGCCGCGGCCCCAGCAGCCGTAGCGCTCGCGGGTTCCACATGGGCCTTCGCACCCGGATCAGTGGCCCTGGCGTCTTCGTTGTCATGATGAATCGGCGTATTGGTATCGCGAGCCTCATTTCTTCCCTCGCGATCGGGCGCTTTGCCTGCCCGCCCGTCAATCCCGGCACGCGCCGGCGACGCAGCCCCGGGGCGCGGCGAATCCGCCGGCTCGGCGCTGATCGGTCGCGCGATGCTGGCCGGAATCGGCGGCTCATCGTCATCGGGCAGGATCGGCTCGGGTACCGTCTCGGGCACGCGGCGTGTCTCAGCGCCGGCAGTGGACGCCGAGGCGGGGGCGCTCGAAGCAGCATTGCGCTGGGCCGACATCGCCTCCCTGATGCGCGCTTCCTGGACGCTATAGGCGGCCTCGGGACGCTTGGCGGATGGCGTGCGCTCGGGAACGTCCCAGGGTATGTCGGTACCGCGGTCGCGCTCGGCGCGCAGCGGCGCTTCGCCGTGCGAGGAGGTTGAAGCGGCTGAACGGGCGCTTGCCGGCGCCTCCTCGGGGGTATCGTGCAATTGCGGCTCGAGGCGTTGCCCCCCCGCCAGCACGGGCGCTGCCTGCCAGTCCGCCGCACGTCCCATGCCTAGCCAGCGCCGCCACCAAGGCAATGCACTTTCAGTGACTTGCGCGTGAGCGCTCGCGTCCGCGTAGGCCGGCGTTTCGTTCGCCGAGGCGTTATCGGCCGCCGACTCACCGCCCCTCGCCCGCTCACGCGAGCCGCCGAACTGGTGGGCGAGCCAGGTCCATACGCGCTGAGTGCGCATGCCCAACTCGTCCATGACGGAAAGCCAGGAGAGGCCTGAGAACAATGGGAAACCGCACAGGAACGCCGCCAGCGCCAACAGCGTCGCTCCGCGCAGACCGACCAACGGCTGCAGGGCTTCGCTCAGGCCCTCGCCCAGAATGCCACCGGCCTTGTAAGGCAGCTCGCTGGCCGGGTTGAAGAAATGCAGCGATCCCAGGCTGGTGGTGGCAAGCAACAGCAGCACAAGACCGGCCGCACGCACGGCCAATGCCGTGGCGTCCCACTCCACACGCACCTCACGGCGGCGCATCAGCCGCCAGGCGGCAAAACCCAGCATGCCGGGCCACCAGAGCGCGCTGGCACCGAACAGTGAGTACAGCACGTCGGCCAGCCAGGCGCCGACCGACCCCATCCAGTTATCGACGCCCTGCTCGGGCCCGCTCTGCGACCAACCGGGATCGGCGGGCACGTAACTGAACAGCGCCAGCAGCAGAAATACGCAGCCCGCCAGCAACAAGATGATCACCCCCTCGCGGGATGCGCCCTGCAGGCGCACACCGAAGCGGCGAGCGCGCTCCTTGGCCTGGGACGCCGCCTCGCGCCGCCCCGGGGTTTTCTTATCGACACTCAAAAGGCCCTACCCCCTTCACATCACCGGCGGTGCGGCTCGAGGCGCGCCTGTCCGCCACCGTCCGGCCTCGTCTAACCGGTTATATTCACCCGAGCCGCCATCATACCGAGCCTGACCGACCGGTCACAGGGGCAGCGCATGCCTGTTGGCCACAAAAATGCAGTGCAACATTGAGTCGCCGGGTTAGCAACGGCAAACTTGGCATGCTTCGACACGCCCCACCCTATCGTCACACGGCTCGACACATGCTGCCCTGGTTATCCGCGCACCCGGTTCGCTTTCCCGATCTCGACCTGGCCCTCGACGAGCCCAACGGCCTGCTTGCCGCCGGTGGCGCATTGACCTCGGAGTGGCTGGTCGCGGCGTACCGTCGTGGCATCTTTCCCTGGTTCTCCGACGACCAGCCGATTCTCTGGTGGAGCCCCGACCCGCGAATGGTGCTGTTTCCGGAGGAGTTGCGCGTACGGCGCAGCCTCGCCAAACGACTGCGCAATGCCGGTTTCGAGATCACCCGCGACCAGGCTTTCGATGGGGTCATAGCGGCCTGTGCCGAGCTGCGAGACGACACTGAAGGCACCTGGATCACCACGCCCATGCAGGCCGCCTACCAGCGCCTGCACCGGCTGGGCCACGCCCACTCCGTGGAGGTCTGGCGCGGTGGCCAGCTCATCGGTGGGCTCTACGGCGTGGCGCTGGGCCACGTCTTCTTCGGCGAGTCGATGTTCAGCCGCGAGAGCGACGCATCGAAGGTGGCGCTGGTGCATCTGGCCCGACACCTGCAGGCCAGCGGTGGCGGCCTGATCGACTGCCAGATGCATACCGCGCACCTGGCCAGCCTGGGCGCCCGCGACATCGCCCGCGATCGCTTCATCGTCTATCTTGAGCAGTATGCCGGCAAGCCGGCGCTGAACTGGGCGCTGCCCTCGTCATCCAGTGAATGAGGAGTTCGTGATCGTGAGCAGTCGCGCTCCACAGCAGCCGACCCGGGATCTGCGTTTTTTCCTGACAGTGCCCCATGCGTGCAGCTACCTACCCGATCGCGAGGCCACCACGCTGTTTCTCGATCCTCAGGAATCGCCCGGCCAGGGCGTCTACGATGCACTGGCCCTGCTCGGCTTTCGGCGCAGCGGCCGGCACCTCTATCGGCCGCATTGCGAAGGTTGCAGCGCCTGCATCTCGGTTCGCATTCCCGTCGAGGACTTCGCGCCCAACCGCACCCAGCGCAAACTGTTGCGGCGCAACGCCGATCTCAGCGTGCATGAGCGCTCGGCGGCCTTCGACGCCGAGCACTACGCCCTCTATGCCCGCTATATCCGTGCCCGACATGCCGACGGCGACATGTACCCGCCGAGCCACGAGCAATACCGCACCTTCCTGACGCTCGATCATCCCTATGCGCGGCTGCTCGAGTTCCGCCGCGGCCAGCAGCTGCTGGCCGTCGCCGCCATCGACGTGTTGAGCCACGGGCTGTCGGCCATCTACACGTTCTTCGACCCTTCGCCAGAGCACGAACGCCGCTCGCTCGGCACCTACGCGGTACTGCAGCAGGTCGCCATGGCGCGGCGCCTGAATCTGCCCCATGTCTACCTGGGTTACTGGATCCGCGAATCCCCGAAGATGAACTACAAATACTCCTTTCAGCCGCTGGAGCTCCTCGACGGGCGCCATTGGCGACGCGCCATTCCGCTGTAAAATGCGCTTTCTTTGCCTTGACGCGCGGCATGCGGCAGAATAACGGGCTATCTTGATCAGCGACGGCATCCGCATTCGCGCTCAACGAACATCGCCATCGCGCTATCGCAACCCAGTGGAGGATTCGCCTAATATGGCACGAGAAGATCACATCGAGATGGAAGGCGTCGTCGTCGACACCCTGCCCAACACCATGTTCCGCGTCGAACTGGAGAATGGGCACGTGGTGACGGCCCACATCTCGGGCAAGATGCGCAAGAATTACATCCGCATCCTGACCGGCGACAAGGTCAAGGTCGAACTGACCCCCTATGACCTTTCCAAGGGCCGTATCGTCTACCGTTCCCGTTAACGGGCACGCGCCTTCCTCGCCAGTTCGCTAGAAAGAACCGCCAAAGCCGGAATGTCGAGCCCCAGCACGGCCCGCCACCACCCGTCGACTCGCACCCTCGGGTTGATGCCTGATCGTTGCAATCCGTTAGCGGCCTTCATCGCCGCCCAATAAAAACGCCCCGTCGTTCTCCGACGAGGCGCTATAAACTGCGGTTAGCCGGGAGCCCAGCGGACTCCCGGCAACACCTCAGGCTATCTCGGCTTCGGTAGCCAGTTGCAGTTCACCGTCCTCGACGGTGACATGTACCACGCCACCGTTGTCGGCCAGCTCCCCGAACAGGATCAACTCGGCCAGCGGCTTCTTGAGTTTCTCTTGGATTACCCGAGCCATCGGCCGGGCGCCCATCTCGGGATCGTAGCCGCGCTCGGCCAGCCACAGCCGGGCCGCCTCGTCGACATCGAGCTGGACGCGCTTCTCGTCGAGTTGCGCCTGGAGCTCGACCAGGAACTTGTCGACCACGTTGCGCACCACTTCCGGCGCCAGGCCGTGGAACTGGATGATACCGTCGAGCCGGTTGCGGAACTCCGGCGTGAAGGTCTTGCGAATGACCTCCATGCCATCGGTGGAGTGATCCTGATTCTGGAAGCCGATCGAACGGCGGGCGATCTGCTCGGCCCCGGCGTTGGACGTCATGACCAGTATCACATGGCGGAAGTCCGCCTCGCGACCGTTGTTGTCGGTCAGCCGCCCGTGATCCATGACCTGCAGCAGCAGGTTGAAGACTTCCGGGTGGGCCTTCTCGATCTCGTCGAGCAGCAGTACGCAATGCGGCTGCTTGGTGATCGCCTCGGTCAGCAAGCCGCCCTGGTCGTAGCCGACATATCCCGGCGGGGCACCGATCAGACGCGATACGGTATGCCGTTCCATGTATTCGGACATGTCGAAGCGCACCAGCTCGATGCCCATCAGTTGCGCCAACTGACGCGCCACCTCGGTCTTGCCGACCCCCGTCGGCCCGGAGAACAGGAAGCTCCCCACGGGCTTGTCGGGGGCCTTCAGCCCGGCGCGCGACAGCTTGATGGCCGAGGCCAGGCTGTCGATCGCCTCGTCCTGGCCGAAGACCAGCATCTTGAGGTCGCGATCCAGGTTGGACAACAGCTTGCGATCCGAACTCGACACGCTCTTCGGCGGAATCCTGGCGATCGAGGCGACGATCGCTTCGACCTGCTCGACGTCGATGGTGTCGATACGCACCTCCGGCGGTAGCAGGCGCTGGTGAGCGCCCGCCTCGTCGATGACGTCGATCGCCTTGTCGGGCAGGTGACGATCGTTGATGTAGCGATCCGCCAGCCGCACGGCGCTGTCCAGCGCGGCATCGGTGTACTTGAGCTGATGATGCTCCTCGAAACGCCCGCGCAGCCCCTTGAGGATGCGAATGGTGTCCTCGACCGAGGGCTCGAGCACGTCGACCTTCTGGAAACGCCGCGCCAGCGCCCGATCCTTCTCGAAGATGCCGCGGAATTCCTGGAACGTGGTCGAACCGATGCAGCGCAGCTCACCGGAAGACAACAGCGGCTTGAGCAGGTTGGACGCGTCCATCACCCCACCGGATGCCGCACCGGCGCCGATCACGGTATGTATCTCGTCGATGAACAGGATCGCATTGGGCTGCTTCTTGAGTTCGGCCAGCAGTCCCTTGAGACGCTTTTCGAAGTCGCCGCGATACTTGGTACCGGCAAGCAGCGCACCCATGTCCAGGGCGTAGACCACGCCATCGCTGATGACGTCGGGCACGTCCTCCTCGACGATGCGCTTGGCCAGCCCTTCGGCGATCGCCGTCTTGCCGACGCCGGCCTCGCCGACCAGCAACGGGTTGTTCTTGCGCCGGCGCGCAAGGATCTGCACGGTGCGCTCGAGTTCATGGTCACGACCGATCAGCGGATCGATCTTGCCGAGCCGCGCCTGTTCGTTGAGGTTGGTCGCATAGCCGGTCAACGGGTGAGTATTGCCTTCGCTCATTCCCTCTTCACCCTCCTCGGCGTCCTGTGACGGCGACGGGCTCTGGCCATGGCCGGCCACCTTGGAAATGCCGTGGGCGATATAGTTGACCGCATCCACGCGCGCCACATTCTGCTGCTTGAGGAAATAAACCGCCTGGCTTTCCTGTTCGGAGAAGATCGCCACCAGTACGTTGGCGCCGGTCACTTCCGACTTGCCGGATGACTGCACGTGAAAGACCGCACGCTGCAGTACGCGCTGGAAGCCCAGCGTAGGCTGCGTTTCACGATCCTCCTGATCCTCGGGGATCAGCGGAGTGGTGGAATTGATGAAGTCCTGCAGATCAGAGCGCAACTTGTCCAGGTTGGCACCGCAGGCACGCAGAACGTCTGCCGCGGAGGCATTATCCAAGAGAGCCAACAGCAGGTGCTCGACGGTCATGAATTCATGACGCTTGGAGCGCGCCACCGTAAAGGCCGTATTAAGGGTCAGTTCAAGTTCTTTGCTCAGCATGGCAGTCCCCTTCCTCGCCGCCTAGGGCATCGTCGGCACTTTCACAATCGGGCACTTTGGGGTATTTCGCAACCCCGGACTTCACGTTGCCAGACGTTAGTCGGCCCTATCGATATCACACAGCAATGGATGCTGACATTCTCGCGCGTATTGGTTGACCTGATGACTCTTGGTCTCCGCGATGTCACGGGTGAAAATGCCGCACGTCGCTTTACCTTGGGTATGTACCGCCATCATGATCTGCACGGACTTTTCGTGGTCCATATTGAAGAAGGTCTGCAGCACTTCGACGACGAACTCCATGGGAGTGAAATCGTCGTTGTGTAAAACCACCTTGTAACGCGGCGGCTCTTCCAACTCGGGGTCCGCCGGCTTGACCGAAAGGTCGCCCTCCTCCTCGTGTTCGGGCCCGGGTGGGCGCGTCATGCCCGACCGGACCGTAGCGGACCGCTGGAGCGCCTTCGCATCGGGGTGTTGTGCAAAAACCATCGACATTCTCTCGTCTCTATTGAACATAAGAGCCAGAATCCATCTGCACAAGCCGGAACGCGCATTGACGCACCCATTAGAACGCCAAGGAACGTCCGGGTTCCCTGCGCCGGCCTGGCCTGAAAAATTCGCGTCAATGCCTTGAAGATGCGTCCGCCGGGGCCCGCTTGCAAGGGAGCCGCGAAAATAAGCGCGCTCATGGCATACTGTCGACCATCATGCCTGCCGCTCGGCAGCGACAACCCAGGCAAGGACGCGATAGCCTGTCTCTGTCGCTTCCTTGGCCGGCGCTGGATTCCAGATGAGTACCTTGTACCTGCTCAACAAGCCGTTTCATACGCTCTCGCAGTTTACCGACGATCAAGGCCGCGCCACGCTGGCCGACGTGATCGACGTTCCGGGCATCTATGCTGCGGGGCGTCTCGACTACGATTCGGAGGGGCTGTTGCTGCTCACCGACGACGGCGGACTGATTCAACGCATCAGCGACCCACGCCATAAGCAGCCCAAGACCTACTGGGTGCAGGTGGAGGGCAACCCCGATGCGACGGCTCTGCGCGCCTTGCGCGAAGGCGTCGTTCTCAACGACGGCCCGACCCGCCCGGCCCAGGCACGCATCATCCCGCCCCCCGAGATCCCGCCACGCAACCCGCCGATCCGCGAACGCCGCCAGTTGCCCACCAGCTGGCTCGAACTGGTTCTGCGCGAAGGCCGCAACCGCCAGGTGCGCAGGATGACCGCCCATGTCGGCCTGCCGACACTGCGCCTGGTGCGAGCCGCCATCGGGCCCTGGCGGCTAGACGGCCTGGCACCGGGCGAGTGGCGCTGTGAAACGCTGCACGCACCGGCCTCCCCGCGCCGGAAATACTCCCGCCCGACCCGGAGAAAGCGCTCATGAACCGCTGGTCGCCCCGAATCACCGTCGCCTCCGTGATCGAGCGCAGCGGGCGTTATCTGCTGGTCGAAGAGGATCGCGGCGGCCCTTTCAGCCAGTTCAACCAACCCGCCGGGCACCTGGAGCGCAACGAACGGCTGATCGAGGCCGCGGTGCGCGAAACCCGCGAGGAGGCCGCCTGGCAGGTCGCCATCACCGACTACCTTGGGCTTTATACCTACAGCGCCCCTGATGGCCTGGTGTTCCATAGCCACGCCTTCGTCGGCACGGCGCTAGCGCACCTCGGCAATGCCCTCGACGACGGGATTCTCGCCGCCCATTGGTTGACCATCGATGAGATCGACGACCTGGAACGCGCCAGGCGGCTGCGCAGTCCGCTGGTGATGCGACGCATACGCGACCTGCGTGGCGGCCGGCTTTTCCCGCTCGATGTGATCCAGGAACGGTGACGCTCGAAGCGATGTGCCGATTTCAGGTATAATCCCGCGCATTCTTTTTTGTTAGCTCCCAACGTCTCCAGCCGAGAGTGACCATGTCATCGCAAGTCGCGGCTTCGGCCCTTCATACCACACCGCCCGCCGCCGGCAAGGTCATCGTCGGGATGTCCGGTGGTGTCGACTCGTCCGTTTCCGCGCTGCTGCTGCTCGAGCAGGGCTATCAGGTCGAAGGACTGTTCATGAAGAACTGGGACGAGGACGACGGCACCGAATACTGTACGGCCAAGGATGACCTGGCGGATGCCCAGGCGGTCTGCGACAAGCTCGGCATTCCCCTGCACACTGCCAACTTCGCCGCCGAATATTGGGACAACGTGTTCGAGCACTTTCTGGCCGAATATCGCGCCGGACGCACGCCCAACCCCGACGTGCTGTGCAACCGCGAGATCAAGTTCAAGGTGTTCCTCGAGTATGCCGAGATGCTGGGTGCTGCGTCGATCGCCACCGGGCACTATGTCCGCCGAGGCACCCGCGACGGCCGCGAGCGCTTGCTCAAGGGTCTCGACGCCAACAAGGATCAAAGCTACTTCCTGCACGCGGTGGCCGAGAATGCCATCGCCCGCACGCTGTTCCCGGTCGGCGAACTGGAGAAGCCGCGGGTGCGCGAACTCGCCGAGCGCCATGACCTGGTGACCGCGCGCAAGAAGGATTCCACCGGTATCTGTTTCATCGGCGAGCGTCGCTTCCGTGATTTCCTGCAGCAGTACCTGCCGGCTCAGCCGGGCCAGATCGCGACGCCCGAGGGCGACGTCATCGGTGAGCACATGGGGCTGATGTACTACACCCTGGGCCAGCGCCAGGGGCTGGGCATCGGCGGGCTGGCCGACTACCCCGACGCGCCCTGGTACGTGGCCGGCAAGGATCTCGACAACAATATCCTGACCGTGGTGCAGGGCAAGCATCATCCGCTGCTGTACAGCGACGCCCTGGTCACCGAAGCCATGGATTGGATCGCCGGCGAGCCCCCCGCCCCCGAGCGGCGGCTCACCGCCAAGACCCGCTATCGCCAGGGCGACGTCCCCTGTCGCATGACTACCCGCGAGGACGGCGGCGTCGAGGTGGTTTTCGATTCCCCCCAGCGCGCCGTCACGCCCGGCCAGTCGCTGGTCCTCTATGACGACGACATCTGTCTGGGCGGCGGAGTGATTCGCGCGACCTGGCAACGGGAGACGTTAGCCGCATGAATGCCACGCCCATTCACACCGCCCCGGACGACCCGATAATGCGGCAAACGCTGGCCCTGGCCGGCGTCTTCCAGGCGGCGGCGGTGGTCGACCAGCTGGCCCGCCACGGCCAGGCCGACGAGCGCAGCTGGGAAACCCTGATTCGCGCCACCATCGACACCGACCCTGAAAGTTTCGAGGCCATCTACGGCGGGCACCCCAACAGCCTGCGCCAGGGTCTCGAGGTCCTCAATGCCGTGGTCGGTCGCGAGCGCACCGATCCGGCCGTGCTGCGCTACGGCTTTACCCTGCTGCTGCTGATGCAGAAGCTACGCAAGCAACCAGCGATGCTCGACACGCTGGGCGAACGCCTGGCGCGCGTCCAGGAGCAGGCCAGGCACTTCGGCGACACCCATGAGAATGTCGTCGCCAGTCTCGGCGAGATCTATCAGGACACCATCTCGACATTTCGTCAGCGTATCGTGGTCCAGGGCGAACCCAGCCTGCTCCAGCAACGCATGATGCCCGAGCGGGTACGTACGGCACTGCTCGCCGGGATACGCTTCGCCCTGCTCTGGCACCAGCAGGGCGGACGGCGCTGGAAACTGCTCGTGCAACGCAACGCCATGAAGAAGGCCCTGGACCGGCTCTGAACGCGGCACCCGGCTTTACTAGCCGAAGCTCGACAGACAGCCCTTACCTTGAACCGACGGCGCCCGCAAGGCGCCCTGACTCTCCGGACGACACCATGCAGCTCTCTCCGCTTACCGCACTCTCTCCCGTCGATGGCCGCTACGAGACCAAGACCCAGGCCCTGCGCGAACATTTCAGCGAGTTCGGCCTGATCCGCGCCCGGGTTACCGTCGAAGTGCGCTGGCTGGAGCGCCTCGCCGCGCATCCGCAGATCGTCGAGGTACCGCCGCTGTCCGCCGAGGCCAGCGCCTTCCTGGATAAGCTGGTCGCTGATTTCTCGGTCGAAGATGCCGAGCGCATCAAGACCATCGAGCGCACCACCAATCACGACGTCAAGGCGGTCGAGTACTTCCTCAAGGAGCGGGTCGCCGAATTTCCCGAACTGCACGCGGTCACCGAGTTCATCCATTTCGCCTGCACCAGCGAGGACATCAACAACCTTGCCTACGGCCTGATGCTCAAGGATGGCCTTGGCGTGCTGCAGCCGGTAATGCGCGAAATCGTCGCCGCGGTCGAGCGCCTGGCCCATCAGCACGCCGACCAGCCAATGCTCTCACGCACCCACGGCCAGACGGCCAGCCCGACCACGCTGGGCAAGGAGATGGCCAACGTCGCCTATCGCCTGCGTCGACAGCTCGGCCAGATCGAGTCCGCCGAGCAGCTGGGCAAGATCAACGGCGCGGTGGGCAACTACAACGCTCACCTGGCGACCTACCCGGAGATCGACTGGGCCGAGAACGCCCGGCTGTTCGTCGAAGAGCTGGGGCTCAAGTTCAACCCCTATACCACCCAGATCGAGCCGCACGACTACATCGCCGAGCTGTTCGACGCCTTCTGCCGTTTCCACACCATACTCATCGATTTCGACCGCGATATCTGGGGCTACATCTCGCTGGGCTATTTCAAGCAGCGCACGGTCGAGGGCGAGATCGGCTCGTCGACCATGCCGCACAAGGTCAATCCCATCGACTTCGAGAACGCCGAAGGCAATCTGGGACTGGCCAACGCGATCCTCGGCCATCTGGCCCAGAAGCTGCCGATCTCGCGCTGGCAGCGCGACCTCACCGACTCCACGGTACTGCGCAACCTGGGCGTCGGGCTGGCCTATGGGCTGATCGCCTACCACGCCACCCTCAAGGGGATCGGCAAGCTCGAGGCCAACCCGCAGCGCCTGGCGGAAGATCTCGACAACAGCTGGGAAGTGCTCGCCGAGCCGATCCAGACCGTGATGCGCCGCTACGGCATCGAGAAGCCCTACGAGAAGCTCAAGGAACTGACCCGCGGCAAGCGCATCGATCAGGCCGGCTTCGCCGCCTTCATCGATAGCCTGGCGCTGCCCGACGAGGCCAAGCGCGAGCTTCGCGCGCTGACCCCGGCCACCTACGTGGGTAACGCCGCGCAACAGGCCCGCGCGCTGTAAGCGCGACGCCAAACACCCACAGCACTGCGAGGAAGCCATGCCCGCCAACACTTCGCTGCCTCTGCTCGGCGGCCTGACTGCCGCGCAGTTTCTCGCCGATTACTGGCAGAAGCGACCGCTGCTGATTCGCGGCGCGCTGCCCGACTTCGTCACGCCGCTCAGCCCCGACGAACTCGCCGGGCTGGCCTGCGAGGAGGGCGTCGAAGCGCGGCTGGTCGAGGAGCACGGTCGCGACGCGCCCTGGCGGGTCACCCATGGCCCATTCGACGAAGCCACCTTCGCGCGCCTGCCCGAGCGCGACTGGTCGCTACTGGTCCAGGCCGTCGATCACTATGTACCGGCGGTCAACGCGCTGCTCGAAGCCTTTCACTTCCTGCCGCGCTGGCGGCTCGACGACGTGATGGTCAGCTATGCGCCGCCCGGCGGCAGCGTCGGCCCCCATGTCGACCAGTACGACGTCTTCCTGCTTCAGGGCAGCGGCAGCCGTCACTGGCAACTCGGCGGCCTGGTCGCCGACGACGCGCCGATCATCGCGGGCATCGATCTGCGCATCCTCGAGCGCTTCGAGGTCCAGCCCGGCGAGGACTGGCTGCTGGAGCCAGGCGACATGCTCTATCTGCCGCCCGGCATCGCCCATCACGGCGTCAGCCGCAGCGAGGATTGCATGACCTTCTCGGTGGGCTTTCGCGCCTTGTCCGCCGACGAATCGATCACCTCGTTCGCCGATTACCTCGGCGAGCAGCTACCCGAGTCGCGGCGCTATGCCGACCCCGACCTGGCCGCTCCATTGCATCCGGGCGAGATCGACGATGCCGCGCTGGCCCGCATCCGCGCGCTGATTCTCGACACCCTCGACGATCCTGCACAGCTCACGCAGTGGTTCGGGCGGGCGATGACCCAACCCAAGTACCCCGACCACCCCGTGGCCAGCGAACACGCGACCGAGGTCGATACGCTTGTCGCGGAACTACAGGACGGGGCGGTACTCGAGCGCACCCCCGGGTCGCGCTTCGCCTATCGCGGCGATGGCGAGACGCGGGCGACGCTGTTCGTCGACGGCGACGGCATCGACTGCCCGCTCGACCTGGCGCGCTGGCTGGCCGGCGATGAACCCCTCGATGCCCGCTTGCTCGAGCGACCCGAGGCCGCACGACTGCTGGCGCCATTGCTCGACCGCGGCAGCCTGAGCTGGCCGTCGCAAGATGGCGATGATGACGATTACAGAGAGGACGAGGCATGAGCACGGCGTCGTTGAGCATCGAACAGGGCGATTGGCGCCGGCTCGGTGAACAGGCCGGCGAGATACGCCGCCGGGTGTTCATCGACGAGCAGGCCGTGCCGCAGGAAGAGGAATGGGATGGCCGCGACGACGAGTGCCTGCACTTCCTGGTCCGGCTCGATGGCGATCCGGTGGGCACCGCCCGGCTGCTCCCCGACGGCCATATCGGTCGCGTCGCCGTACTCGCCGCGGGGCGTGGGCGCGGCATCGGCCTGGCACTGATGCAGGCGGCGATCGAGGCGGCGCGTGAGCGCGGCCACGCTCACGCCGAACTCGCCGCCCAGACCCACGCCCTGGCCTTCTACCGGCGACTGGGCTTCGAAGCCTATGGCGCCGAGTTCATGGATGCCGGAATTCCGCACCGCAATATGCGTCTCGACCTCACCCGATAACGTTAGAACCAAACCGCCCTCAAGAAATATCACTACAAGAAAGCGGTCTTAACAAACGCTTTTGTAGTCGAGCTACAACCCCCATTGCCGCCAAGTGTTAATTGCTGAGCCCCATAACCATGGGTCATATTGGCTTACATGGCGACGTTAAAACGACCGTTTTATAGCCTCGATATCCAGGAACTCTTCAATTCCTGTAGCGGATCGAACGTCGTCGACGAGAGCTTCCTAATGCGGCTCACTCCACGAACAGACAAGGCCTTTTTCGCGATTGCAGCATGAAGCCTCGCCGGTTCGAAATGCCGCATCAGCAGCGCTCGGGTTCGACAGGCGGTCAGTGGGCCGTCGACGATAATCAGCCAAGACGAGGACGCACCATGTCAGCCTATCGGGATGCCCTGACTAGCTTCACCCAGTTGTGCGACACGCAAGCCGGCAAGTGGGACAACATCAACCCCGAGCATGCCGCACGCATGGCTCTGCAGAACCGCTTTCGCACCGGCCTGGAGATCGCCCGTTACACCGCGGGCATCATGCGCCGCGACATGGCCGCCTACGATGCCGACTCATCGCGCTACACCCAGTCGCTCGGTTGCTGGCACGGCTTCATCGGTCAACAGAAGATGATCGCCGTGAAGCGCCATCACGGCACGACACAGGGTCGCTACCTGTACCTGTCCGGCTGGATGGTCGCGGCGATGCGCTCCGAGTTCGGCCCGCTACCCGATCAGTCGATGCACGAGAAGACCTCGGTTCCGGCGCTGATCGAAGAGCTCTATACCTTCCTGCGTCAGGCCGACGCCCGCGAACTCGGCCAGCTGTTCCGCGAGCTCGACACGGCGCGCGCCAAGGGTGACGAAGTCAAGGCCCGCGCCGCCCAGGACAAGATCGACAACTACGAGACTCACGTGGTGCCGATCATCGCCGACATCGATGCCGGCTTCGGCAACGAGGAAGCCACCTACCTGCTGGCCAAGCGGATGATCGAGGCCGGCGCCTGCTGCATTCAGATCGAGAATCAGGTCTCGGACGCCAAGCAGTGCGGCCATCAGGACGGCAAGGTCACCGTGCCCCACGAGGATTTCATCGCCAAGATCAACGCCGTCCGCTATGCCTTCCTCGAGCTGGGCGTCGACGACGGCGTGATCGTGGCGCGGACCGACTCGCTGGGCGCCGGGCTCACCCAGAAGCTGCCGGTCAGCCAGGAAAGGGGCGACATGGCCTGGCAGTACAATAGCTTCCTCGACACCGTAGCTGTTTCGGGCAGCGACGACATCGACGAGGGCGAGACGGTCATCAAGCTCGACGGCGAGCTGAGAAAGCCGTTGCGCCTGGCCAACGGCCTGTATCGCTTCCGCGCCGGCACCGGCGAGGATCGCGTGGTACTCGACTGTATCACCGCGCTGCAAAACGGCGCCGACCTGCTGTGGATCGAGACCGAGAAGCCGCATGTCGGCCAGATCGCCGGAATGGTCAAGCGCATTCGCGACGTGGTCCCCGACGCCAAGCTGGTCTACAACAACTCGCCCTCCTTCAATTGGACGCTCAATTTCCGCCAGCAAGTGTTCGACGCCTGGAAGCAGGAAGGCAAGGACCTCTCGGGCTATGACCGCGAGCAGTTGATGGACGCGCGTTACGACGATAGCGAACTCGGTGCCCTGGCCGATGCCTGGACCCGCGACTTCCAGCGCGACGCCGCCCGCGAGGCGGGCATCTTCCATCATCTGATCACCCTGCCGACCTATCATACGGCGGCGCTGTCCACCGACGAGCTGGCCAAGGGTTACTTCGGCGAGGATGGCATGCTGGCCTATGTCGCGGGCGTACAACGCCGCGAAATCCGTCAAGGGCTGGCCTGCGTCAAGCACCAGGCGATGGCAGGCTCCAATATCGGCGACGACCACAAGGAGTATTTCTCCAGCGACCGAGCGCTGAAGGCCAGCGGCAAGGACAACACCATGAATCAGTTCGGCTAGCATCGCGCCGTGGTACGATTCTGGGAGGCTTCGGCCTCCCTTTTTCGTATTCGATGGAGGGCTACAGTAGCTCTGCGGCACCTATCCCCTAGGCCATGGTCAAAGAGCGGCAATCACGCTAGACTCATTAAAGAACACCGTTTCCAAAGAAGCTCGCAGGAGATCGCAATGAAGCTAACGCACTATCTACCGGTACTGGCATTGGGCGTGCTGACGCTTGGCGGTTGTGCCAATACCGATACCTATTCGGGCGATGTCTATAGTGGCAGCCAGGCCAAGACCGGCCAGAGCGTGACCTACGGCACCATCGTCTCGGTGCGCCCGGTGCAGATTCAGGGTGGCGACCAGAACAGCGGCGTGCTCGGGGGGCTCGGCGGCGCCGTGATCGGCGGCCTGCTAGGTAATCAGATCGGTGGTGGCTCCGGCCGGACCATCGCCACCGCCGCAGGCGCCATCGGCGGCAGCGTGGCCGGGAAGAAAGTCGAAGATACCGCCAACAAGACCGACGCCTGGGAGATCGAAGTGCGTCGGGATACCGGCGACAGCGTCATCGTCGTGCAGAAAGCCGACCGCAACTGGCAAGCCGGCCAGCGCGTTCGGCTGATCGGCAGCGGCGCCAACATGAGCGTCGCGCCCTACTGAGTCGCTCGACGACGCCCCGTCTGCTTCGGCAACGCGGGGCGCACACGATCAGCAGCAGATAACGAACGAAAAAGCCCCACGGCCAGCCGTGGGGCTTTTTCATGTCTTCGGTTCACGCCTCGGGCGCCGTTTTGGCGATATCCGAGACCGGCGTAGACAGCTACTTGCGCGTCCTGGCCTTGCTCATTCCCCAACCGATCAGCTTGAGCACGACCCAACCGACCAGCAGCAAGATCAGCAGCGTCAACAGCATCGATACGGGATTGACGATGAGAGTGGCACCGAGAATGGCCAACGCCACACACCACACCCAGCGGTCGTCGCGACTACGCAACGCCTTGGGTATCCGGCGATCGATAAAGCGGCCGTAGGGACCGTCCCAGCCCTTAAGAGACAGAAACAGGATCACGGCGAAGGCGATCAGCCAGATCAGGGTCACGGTCATGAATTAGCTCCTGAAGGGTTCAATCGGAATGGTGATGAATAGGGCAAGCAGGTATGGTCGAAACGGCATCGACGTGACATTGACTGCCTGACTGCGGGGCGAATCGCACCCATGGCAGTCGCAACCGCCACGCACCGAAGCGTGCCACGGTCGTGTATCGCGAAACCTGAGCGCAGGGTAACCCCGCCTCGAAAGCCGCGCAACCGGCCCTCCGGCTCGGTCAACATCCCGTCGGGGAAGTCCCTCGGGCGCTCCGCGGGGCATCCTTGAACGCACATCAAGTCACGCGGCACAGACATGAAAAAAACAGCGCATCCCCTGACAGTCCTCGGGTGACGCGTTACCATGGTTATGACATACACACCGAAAGGTCCATCACATCATGCAGATTGCGCAGAATTCCGTTGTCGCGTTCCACTACACCTTGACCAATGATTCAGGTGAAGTGCTGGACAGTTCGGAAGGCCGCGAGCCGCTGACCTATCTCCATGGCTCGGGCAACATCATCCCGGGTCTGGAGAAAGAACTCGAGGGCCACCAGAGCGGCGATAAGCTGCAGGTGAATGTCAGCCCGGAAGAAGGCTACGGCGAAAAGCAGGAGGCACTGGTTCAAGAAGTGCCGCGCGATGCCTTCCAGGGTGTAGAGAGCGTCGAGCCGGGCATGCAGTTCCAGGCCCAGACGCAAGGCGGCCCGCTGATGGTCACCGTGACCCAGGTCGAGGGTGACACCGTTGTAGTCGATGGCAACCATCCGCTGGCCGGCCAGAAGCTCAACTTCGACGTCGAGATCGCCGAGGTTCGCGAAGCGACCAACGAAGAACTCGAGCATGGTCATGTCCATGGCGAAGGCGAAGAAGGCCACGAGCACTGAAAGTGCCCGTCGATCGACATCATGAGTCGATCGTTGCCAGCCAAAAGGGAGCAGCCAACGCTGCTCCTTTTTTATGCATGACCCATGCGAGCTCCCTTGGCCCTCTCAAGCCTCGCCGCTCTCTTTTCCATGCCTTTCTGTCGCTTCAGGCTCGTCTCCAGGCCTGCCGCGCGCCAGCGCCGCCAGGGAACGATAACCACCCCATAACCGCGTCGTTGCCGTCAACAGGCAGGCCGCGGCAAAGATCAGCGCCAACATCGGAAAGGCCTGTGGCCATAGGCAGAAAACCACGAAGGCCAGGATCGTCTCGGTGCCCTCGGTGAGGCCGTCCAGATAGAAGAACGCCTTGTGGGGAAAGTTGGGACGTTCGAGTCGATGACGTGCGGCCATGATCGCAAAGGCCAGAAACGAACTGCCGGTACCGACGAAGGCGAACAGCAGTATTACCGCCGGCAGCGCATTGGCACTCGGCTCGGCCAGCGCAAACCCGACCACCACGGCCGCATAGAACAGGAAATCGAGGACGATATCGAGAAATCCCCCGGCATCGCTGCCCGTGCCAGCGTGACGTGCCAGCGCCCCGTCGAGACCGTCGCCCAGGCGATTGATCAGGATCGCCACCAACGCCAGTCCATAAGCCTCGGCGGCCAGTAGCGGCACGGCCAGCATGCCGACCGCGAACCCCGCCAGCGTGACCTGCACGGGACGCACCCGCCAGCGCGCCAGCAGCACCGCCCCGCGATTCAGCGGCGCCTGGGACCAGGGCATCGTCCAGCGATCCAGCATCGTGTTTCTCCTTACGGGATTGACAGCCTGTCACGGCGCATCCGGCGCTCAGCCGCGACGACGCCAGGCGAAATAGCGCGCGAGCCAGCCCAGCACCCGTTGTGGCTTGTGAGCGTTCTTCCACAGCCCGGCGCTGGCCTTGGCCGCCTCACCGTAGGTCGGATAAGGGTGGATGGTGCCTAACAGCTTGTTGAGGCCGATCCCGTGGGTCATCGCCAGGGTGAACTCGGCCAGCACCTCCCCCGCTGCGTGGCCGACCAGGCTGGCGCCGAGGATACGATCCTTGCCGGGCACGGTCAGCACCTTGATGAAACCCTCGGTCTCGCCCTCGGCGATCGCCCGGTCAAGCTCGGCGAACGCATAGCGTGTCACTTCGTAGGCGATGCCCTGCGCCCCGGCCTCGCGTTCATTGAGCCCGACGCGCGCCACCTCCGGTTGCGTGAAGGTCACCGCGGGCATGTTGCGGTAGTTGACCGTGAAGCGCCGGAACTCGCCGAACAGGGCATTGACCGTCGCGTGCCAGGCCTGATGGGCACTGGCATGGGTCAATTGATAGGGCCCGGCAACGTCGCCGCAGGCCCAGATGTTGGGGTATACGCTGCGCAAGGTACCGTCGACCGCCAGCGTGCCTCGCTCGGTGACCTCGATGCCCAGCGCTTCGAGTCCCAGCCCCTCGACATTGGCTTCTCGCCCCACCGCGACCAACAGGTGGCTGAACGGAAGCTGCTGCGTCGAGTCATCCTGGGCGACGCTCAGGCGATGCCCCGCCGCGTCGCTCGCGACACACAGCGCTTGGCTATTCAGGTGCAGGGTCACTCCCTCGCGAGCGAGACGCTCGGCTAGCGGAGCGACGATGTCGGCGTCCTCGCGCGGCAGCAACTGCTCGCCCCTCTGTACCAGCGTGACCCGGCTCCCCAAGCGGGCGAATGCCTGGGCCAGCTCGCAGCCGATCGGCCCGCCGCCCAGCACGACCAGCCGTTCGGGAAGCGACTCGAGCCGCCACAGTGTCTGCGAGGTCAGCACCGGCACCGAGTCCAGCCCCGGCAACGCCGGCACGCGCGGGCGCGCGCCAGTGGCCACGACGACATGACGCGTGGTGAGCACCCGGTCGCCGACACGCACCCGCCAGGGGTCGTCCAGACCTGCCTCGCCGCTGATCACATCGACCCCCAGCCCGGCATAACGCTCGGCACTGTCATGTGGAGCGACATTGGCGATGGCGGTGTGGACGTGACCCATCACTTGGGCGAAATCGATGCGCGGCTCGCCGACCTCAATACCCAGGGAGCCGGCGTCACGGATGGCCTGGGCGCGGCGCGCGGCATGGATCAACGCCTTGGAGGGCACACAGCCGGTATTCAGGCAATCGCCGCCCATCCGTTCGCGCTCGATCAACGCCACCCGCGCATTGACCGCCGCGCCGATGTAGCTCGCCACCAGCCCCGCCGAGCCGGCGCCGATCACCACGATGTCGTAATCGAAGCGACGTGGCTTGCGATACTCGCGGGCCGCCCGCCGACGCTTGAGCCAGTCGACCAGCCGTCGGGCCAGTAGCGGAAAGAGCCCCAGCACCACGAACGAGGCCACCAGCCCCGGCGACAAAATGCCACCGACACGCTCCAGTTCGCCAAGCTCACGCCCCGCGTTCACGAAGATCAGCGTCCCCGGCAGCATGCCCAACTGGCTGACCCAATAGAAGGTCACGGCGCGCATGCGGGTCAGTCCCATCACCAGGTTGATGACGAAGAACGGGAATACCGGCACTAGGCGCAGCGTGAACAGATAGAACGGCCCCTCCTGGCGGATGCCGCGATTGATACCGGCCAGTTGGCGGGAAAAACGTCGCTCGACGGGTTCGCGAATCAACCAGCGCGCGCTCAGGAAGGCCAGCGTCGCGCCCAGGGAGCTGGCGAAGGAGACGATCAGCAGGCCCCAGCCGAGCCCGAACAGCGCCCCGGCCAACAGCGTCAGCAGCACGGCCCCCGGCAGCGACAAGGCCGCCATCGCCACGTAGATAGCGAAGAAGCCACTCGCCACGGTCAGCGGTCGGGCCTCGAACCAGGCCTGGAGCTGCGCCTGCTGAGCCTTGATATTGGCCAGGGTAAACGCCTCGTGTGCCCCGCTCGCGAAGAACAGCGCAATGACGACGACGATCGTCGCCAGGATCCACCAACGTTCTCGGCTCACGGGTTCTCCTTGGCCATAATCAATGAAACGCGGTTTTCAAAAAGACCATGCATCCAAGGGCCGGTCTCGACCGTATCATGGTCATGAATACAGCGCGTGAGGGGCCTTGGATGCAGCGCGCCAGCCAACCCTACCCACAGTGACCCGGGAGACTCCCATGCGCATCATGCTCATCTTGCTACTGGCCGTGCTAGGCGCGCCGGTACAGGCTCAGGACCAGGACCAGAAAACCGGCACGGCGACGTTCGCCGGCGGCTGCTTCTGGTGCGTGGAAGAAGCGTTCGACAAGCTCGACGGAGTGACCGCCACCGTTTCCGGCTATACCGGTGGCGACGCAGCCGAGCCCAGCTATCAGCAGGTTTCCGGCGGCGGTACCGGCCATGCCGAGGCGGTCCAGGTCAGCTACGACCCGGCCATCGTCGACTATCCGGCGCTGCTCGAGACGTTCTGGCACAACGTCGACCCGTTCGCCGAGAACCGTCAATTCTGCGACAGCGGCTCACAGTACCGTAGCGCGATCTTCTATCACAACGAACGCCAGCGACAGCTGGCCGAAGCGTCCAAGGACGAACTCGCGAAACGCTTCGGGCGGTCGATAGCCACGCAGATCGTACCCGCCGGCGATTTCTGGGAGGCCGAAGGCTATCACCAGAACTACTACCAGAAGAATCCGGTGCGTTATCACTTCTACAAGGCTGGTTGCGGCCGCCAGGAGCGCCTCGAGGAGATATGGGGCGACCAGGCGGGCCTCCGCGGAGAGTGAGACAAGCGCAGGCCGGGCGATCAGGCGGGAGCGGCGAGGTGCCGCTCCCTTCGCCACAGCCAGGCGGCGGTGCATAGCGTCAGCCCCAGCACCAGCCAGGAAGCCAGCACCACGCCGGGCCAGCCGGCGCTATTCCAGAACGGCTCGAGATACAGTCCACCGAGGCTCGCGCCCAGGTAGTAGAACACCAGGTAGAGTGCCGAAGCCGTGCCACGTGCTACCCGCGCCTGGCGCCCGACCCAGCTCGAAGCCATCGAGTGGCAGAGGAAGAAACCGAAAGCGTTGACGGTCAGGCCCAGCAGGATCAATGGCAAGGCCGGGTTCAAGGTCACCAGACTGCCCAGCATGAAGATCACGATACCCAGCAACATGCACGCCGGCTGCGACAGGCGTTGTGCGACCCGCCCCGACAGCGCCGAACCCAGCGTCCCGCCCAGATAGGTGACGAAGATCATGCCCAGCCAATGCGTCGCCAGCGAATAAGGGGCATCGTTCAAGCGGAAGGTGATATAGCTGTACTGATTGATGAAGATGAAGAAATTGAGCCCGCCGATCAGATAGGCCCCAAGCAGCAGCGGATTGCGCAAGTGAGCGGCCATGCCGCCTAGCGCCACGTCGAGGCGCAGCGAAGCCGGCTGGAAGTTGCGCGCCGGCGGCAACAGCCGCCAGAACACCATCAGGCATGCCAGGCTGATGATCCCCACGGTCACGAAGCTCGCCTGCCAGCCGCCGTATTCACCGGCGAAGCCACCCAGCACACGGCCACCGATCCCGCCCAGGGTGTTGGCGCTGATATACAGTCCCACTGCCAGCATCAATGCGCGCTTGTCGAATTCGTCCCCCATCCAGGCGATCGCCACCGCCGGCAATCCGCCGAGCACCAGCCCCTGAACGGCCCGCAACACCAGCAGGCTGGTGAAGTTAGGGACCAGCGGCAACAACAGCGAGCACAGCGCCGCCAGCAGCAGCGTTATGCGCATGATCGCGCCGCGCCCGATGGCATCCGACAGCGGCCCGTAGATCAGCAACGAGACAGCCAGGGTCAGCGTCGACACGCCCATCACCATGGCGCTGGCCAGCGTCGAGACACCGAAGGCCTGACGCAGGTCGGGCAATAGCGGTTGTGCGGCGTACAGATTGACGAATACGGTGAACGAGCCCAGGCATAATGCCAGAGTGGCCCGCCACCAGTCGCGGGTATGCGCTTCGATCATGATGCTCTCCTCGGATGCCGTCATGATCGCGCATCGTTTACCATCATCCAAATAGTGCTTGAAGATGCTTACAATCGGATTAACTGATGAGTCTGCCTTTCGATCTGCGCGCCCTGCGCTACTTTCTCGCCGTCGCCGAGCATGGCGGCTTCACGCGCGCCGCCCGTGAGCTGCACGTCGCCCAGTCGGCAGTCAGTCAGACCATTGCCGGCCTCGAGGCGCGGCTCGAGCTGACCCTCTTTCATCGCCACGAACGGCGCATAAGCCTGACGCCGGAGGGCGAACTGCTACGCGTTCAGGCTCGCGAGCTAATCGAGCACGCCGAGGGCGTGGGCCTGGCGATGCGCGAGGTTCATGGCCTGGTCAAGGGCGAAGTGCGCATCGGCACTCCCTCGATGCTCGGGTCCTACTATTTTCCGCCGCTACTGATGGGCTTCAAGGCGCGTCATCCGGGCATTCGGCTGACCGTGGTCGAGGCCGGTACCCGCCGGCTGCAGGAGATGATCGCTACCGGCGACTTGGATCTCGGCGTGATCACTTCGGATGCCAGCAACCAGCAATTCGAGCGGCGGCCGCTGCTGCGCGAGGAGATGGTGGTCTGCGTACCCCTCGGGCATCGCTTCGCCGGGCGCACGGCGGTCGATGCCGCGGAGGTCTTCGAGGAACCGCTGGTGCTGTTCCAGGATGGCTACTTTCATCGCGAGTTCGTCGACCGGCTGGCCGAGGAGCTGCGCCTCGAGCCCAAGATCGCCTTCCAGTCGAACCTGATCCCCTTGACCAAGGCGATCGTCAGGCAGGGGTTCGGCATCACCACCTTTCTGCGCCGGGTAATCAGCGAGGACGATCTCGTTGCGGTGCCGCTGTCGCCCCCAGCATATCTCGACCTGTCATTGGCATGGGGAAAAGGCGCGTATCTGTCGCGCGCCGAAAGCGCATTCGTCGACTTCGTGATGGCCCATCGCGAGCATCTCTAGAAAACCGAGGCAGACAACGCTCAGCCGGCGCGGCTCAGGCGGTACTGACGGGCGCGCTGAGCCAGTTCGGTCAGCGTCGTGGGACGCCGGGCCTGCCAGTAATAGCGCTGCCAGTAGACGTTGTTCAAACGCGAGATGATCACGCCCTGCGATGAGGAGGCATGCAGGAAGCGGCCGCCGCCGACGTAGATACCGACATGGTTATAGGGACCCGGCGGGCGAAAGAACACCAGATCGCCGGCCCTCAGCGAATCGCGATCGATCCGCTGGCCTTCGAGAACCTGATCGTCGGTGGTGCGCGGCAAGGGCAATGCAAAGGCTTCGTTGAATACGCGCTGGACCAGTGCCGAGCAGTCGATACCCTGAAAACCCTCGCCGCCGAGCACATAGGGCGTCCCCACCCAACGACGATGCTCATCGAGCAGCGCCGTGCGAATCAATTCAGGCGAGGCGTCACGTAAGCGCTGGAGCTGTTCGGCCATCTGGTTGGACGGCGCGATCTGCCAGGCGGCTCGCAGCATGGCCGCCTGCTTGGCCGTTGCGCTCGATGCCGATGGGCCGGAAGTCGTAGGCCCTCCCGCACAGCCGGCCAGCATGCCGGTAATCATCAAACACAACAGATATGCACGACGCATCCAGCGACCTCGTTCGCATTGGCATCGGATCGTTCCGATGGCATGCATCGGCGGGTGCATCGCTGTGGAAGTGAAGCCCGGGCACCACTTCCACAACGACCTAGTAGCGATCCTGATCTTGTCTAGTGCGAACGCTCTCGGCAGAAAGCCGAACGCCCGCGCGGTTTCGGCGATGTTACGGAAGATGAGCAATTCTGTCATCCGCCTGTCTCACCGCACCATCAACGCTCACTCACCAACGCTATCAAGGTAGTTACCAGACCATGCCGAGCGACAGGCCGGAGCGGCAAAATCAGTCCAAGAGCGGAGCCGTCGATAAGCATTGCTGCGATCGTCAGCTTACCCGGCTCGTATAGCACGCATGACTCAAGCGGCACTGTGCCGCCGGCACTTGCTCCGGGCACTAGTGCAAGGCATGCGCGTCGCCGGGTAGCGTGTCGACATGCAGCGGCGCCCAATGACGCGGCCTAGCGCCAGGAAAGTCCAGGCTGGCCCAACTACCCGCCAGGGGGGGGGCACCGCTTAGCCAGGCGGTCAACGCCTGAGCGAATCCGTCGAGCAGCGTAGTGCGCTCCTCGGTCTCGCCCATGAAGAAGGAGAAACCGGCATAGAGCCCCTGAGCATAACCGCGCCAGTTGCCATAATGCTGCTGTGCCAGGCGCAGGGCGCTGTCGAGCCGGGCACTGAAGTCGCCGGTATCCAGCCAGCCGAGGCAACGCCCCGCCACCGCCAGATCCACGGCCTGGGCGATGTCCCAGGCGGCCAGGTCGGCATCGTTGCAGCCGGCATCGTTGTCACGCACCCGCCGCAACCGTAGCAGATGATTGCGCGCCTCCTCGTCGCAGTCGCCGGACTCGAGGATGGCGATCTCCTCTTCGAGACGCGGCCTGTTGAGGGTATAGGGCGCATAGTTGATCTGGTATTCCTGACGATCGCCCGCCTCGAGCAGGAAATCCAGGAAATCCTCGAGCTCGCCGGCGCCGTGCAGTGCGTATTGCTCCTCGAGCCACTGGGCGGTGATCTCACGCTCGGCGTGCCCCTCGGGCTGCGGCTCGGTCCAGATCCCGGGATTGAGCGGACCCGCCAGCGCCAGCGCGGTGAAGCGCGACAGCGTCGGCCGCGGGCCGGGCTCCTGCCAGGCAACCTGACGCCAGTCGAGCCAATGGAAGAGACTGCCCGGGTCGTCGCGATGCCAGCGTATCTCGTGCACCAGATCGTCGTCGGGCAGTTCCGGCAGCGCCGCCTCCCAGGCCGCCCAGGCATCCAGCAGGCGCCGCGAGTCGGGATAGAAGCGACACAGCACGCCCCGCAGCGACTCGACGAGCGCCTGCAAGCCTGCCGCATCGAAGTCGCCACTGTCACCGGCCATCAGCAGGTAGAAAGCGTACTTCTCGGCCATGTGAATCGTTGCGGCGTGGCGCACGCACCGCTTGAGCGCATCGCGCATCGACACGGCGTCATCGGGCGGACGCCCGAACGGCGTGGTTATCGCAGGCAGCGCCCCATGGGCGGCATCGGCGGCGAGCTGATTGAGGTGATGCGCCTGAGCGGGAAGCCAGAAACGCGCCAACCCGGCCACGCCCTCATCGGGCAGCAAGCCGAGCGTCTCCTGCAGGTAGCGCCGCACGTCCTTGCGGCGTGGCTCGTCGACGTCCGGCGGGATGCCCTGGCGGTAGAGCAGGTCCGGTTCGCGCACCGAGGCCAGCGCCAACAGCCAGTGGCGCGCATCGCGTCGCCAGCCACGCAGGAATTGCCCGGCGGACTGGCGCTGGGCGTCGTCGAGCAGCGCCTGAAGCGGCACCTGCCAGGGACTCAGCGGCGAGTGCAGCAGCACATGCCAGTCGGCGCCGTGGCTGGCCAGCATGTCGCGGCTCTCGAACAGGCTATGGCCGCGCTGGTAGGCCAGCGTCACAGCCGTCCAATCGCTGTAGCGGCGCATCAGCAGATCGCCTGCATGCGTCGCGAACGACTCGGCTTCGTCGCGCTCAAGCCAGCCCAGCGTGGCGCCGGCATAGGCCAGGTCGACCAGCCGCAGCCAGTCCCAGGCCGCCCATTCGAGCGGTTCGCCGCGTTCGAGAAAGCCCAGCAGCACGCGCCCGTAGCGACGCTGTTCGCCGAGCCCCGCAAGCCAGACCGGTCGCGCCTGGACGTCCATCTCGACCAGCCGTGCGGCATCGATATCCCAGGCATAGCGCTGGCCCTGTGCCGCCAGCCATAGCAGCACGCGGATCAGTTCGTCGCGATCGCGAATCTGCCAGCCGCTGTCGAGCCAGGCCTCGACGTCCGGCCAGTCGAGCGCCCGGCTCGGCGGCGACTCCAGCAGCGGCGCGAAAGCCGCGCGCAGACGCCAGGCGGGATGCGCCTGCGCCCAGTGCAGGCCGCGCGAGCGATGTTCCAGCGTGGCGGCCAGCAGTTCCCAGGTGATCCCCTCGCCATCGCGCTCGAGTTGCGACAACGCCTCGCCGCTCTGGGCGAAAGCCTCGTCGCCATGCACCCAACCACTCTCGAGGCGCGCGCGCCGCAGCGCCGACAGCCACCCGTCGAGCGTGGCGTGATCGCGCTGGATCGCCCCCGCCAGTTCGACCAGCCAGGCCTCCGCGCGATTCGCCGTCAGCCAGCCGGCGGCCCGGGCCAATGCGATGAGTTCGAGCGCGGTCAGCCGTACCTGCGGATTGGCCCGTTCGGTCCCGCCCGGGAACGCCTCGAGCAATCGCCAGCCCAGCTCGCCCCGCTCGGCAACGCCCAGCTGCATGAGTCGTTCGGCGGCCAGCGTCGGATCAAGCGACGCCGGTTCGGGATCGAACGCCCAGCCGCACAGCACCAACTGCTGAGCCCACCAGGCATGGAGTGGATCGGCCAAGGGACACCTCTATCGCTAGCGAACGGTAAATCGGGCGAAATAGTGTAACGGAAAAGTGTCGCTTACACCGATGACCTATGTACGCGTCCAAGCATGCGTGGAAAATGCTTGGCGAAGTGTTTTAAATATCACACACTACGTAAAACATATCACCAAACATTCACTTGCCCACACTGGAGCCCCGTCATGGCATCGATCCTTCCCGACTTCCTGATTCCCCGGGCCTACATCGCCGGTCAGTGGTGCGATGCGGACCGTCATTTCGCAGTCAGCAACCCCGCCAACGGCGAGCTTCTCGCCGAGGTGCCCGATCTGGACACCGACGCGGCGCGCGAGGCGATCGCCGCCGCCGAAGCGGCCTGGCCGGCATGGCGGCGGTTGCCGGCCAAGCAACGCGCCGCCCTGCTGCGCACCTGGTTCGAACTGATCATCGCCAACCAGGAGGAGCTGGCCCGGTTGATGACCCTCGAACAGGGCAAGCCGCTCGCGGAGTCGCGCGGCGAGGTCGGCTATGGCGCCGCCTTCATCGAATACTATGCCGAGGAAGCCAAGCGCATCGCCGGCGAGACGTTGCCCAGCCACGGCGTCGACAAGCGCATCCTGGTGTTTCGCGAACCGGTGGGCGTGGTCGCGGCGATCACCCCCTGGAACTTTCCGCTGGCGATGATTACCCGCAAGTGCGCACCGGCACTGGCCGCCGGTTGTCCGGTGGTGGTCAAGCCGGCCGAGGCGACGCCTCTGACCGCGCTGGCGCTGGCCGGCCTGGCCGAGCGTGCCGGACTGCCGGCCGGGGTGTTCAACGTGGTGACCGCGTCGCGCCCCGCGGCCATCGGCGAGGTTCTGACCACCGACCCGCGGGTGCGCAAGGTCTCGTTCACCGGCTCGACGCCGGTCGGCAAGCGGCTGTTGGCGCAGTGCGCCGAGAGCGTCAAGAAGGTATCCATGGAGCTCGGTGGCAATGCCCCGTTCATCGTTTTCGACGATGCCGACCTGGATGCGGCGGTGGAAGGCGCCATTGCCTCCAAGTTTCGCAACTCGGGGCAAACCTGCGTATGCACGAATCGCTTGCTGGTACAGGCCAATGTGTACGACGCTTTCCTAGACAAGCTGGCCAAGCGCGTTGGCCAGCTAAAGGTAGGCAATGGCCTGGAGGGCGATGTGGTGCAGGGACCGCTGATCAATGCGGCGGCGGTGAGCAAGGTCGAATCGCACATCGCCGATGCGCTCGACAAGGGCGCGCGGCTGGTCTGCGGCGGCGCGCCACACGCCCTGGGCGGCACGTTTTTCCAGCCCACCGTGATCGCCGATGTAACGGCCGAGATGCGGGTCGCGGGCGAGGAGACCTTCGGCCCGCTGGCACCGGTCTTCCGCTTCGAACATGATGAGGAAGCCATCGCCATGGCCAACGACACCGAGTTCGGCCTCGCTGCCTACTTCTATGCGCGTGACTACCGACGCATCTGGCACGTCATGGAACAGCTGGAATACGGCATGGTAGCCGTCAACGAGGGCCTGCTCTCGACCGAACTGGCGCCGTTCGGCGGCGTCAAGGAATCGGGCCTCGGGCGCGAGGGATCGCGCCACGGGCTCGAAGATTTTACCGAACTGAAGTATGTCTGCGTCGGCGGACTCTGAAACGCCCAACGCCTTGCACAAGGAGGCCATGCATGAATAACGCTCAGCTCAACGAACTCAAGAAACGCTATGTCGCCAACGGTGCCGCCAGTCCGGCCGAGCATTTCGCCGATCGTGCCGAGAACGCCGAAGTCTGGGACGCCGACGGCAAGCGCTTCATCGACTTCGCCGGCGGCATCGGTGTGCTCAACATCGGCCATCGCCATCCCAAGGTGGTCGAGGCGGTCAAGGCTCAGCTCGACAAGGTGATGCATACCTGCCAGACCGTCATGCCCTATGAAGGCTACGTGAAGGTGGCCGAGAAGCTCAGCCAGATCACCCCGGTGCGCGGCCATGCCAAGGTCATGCTGGCCAATTCCGGCGCCGAGGCGCTGGAAAACGCCGTCAAGATCGCCCGTGCCGCGACCGGCCGCAACAACGTCATCTGCTTCGACGGCGGCTATCACGGCCGGACCTTCATGACCATGGCCATGAACGGTAAGGTCGCGCCCTACCAGACCGACTTCGGCAGCATGCCGGGCAATGTGTTCCGCGCGCCGTACCCGGTGGCGTACCACGGGGTCAGCGAGGACGAAGCGCTGCGCGGCCTGAAGATGGCGATCAAGACCGACGCCAACCCCAAGGATACCGCGGCCATCGTGCTCGAGCCGGTGCTCGGCGAAGGCGGTTTCTACGCCGCTCCGACGAGCTTTCTGAAGAAGGTTCGCGAGATCTGCGACGAACACGGCATGCTGATGATCGTCGACGAGGTCCAGAGCGGCTTCGGGCGTACCGGCAAGATGTTCGCCATCGAGCACAGCGGCGTGGAGCCGGACATCATCACCATGGCCAAGAGCATGGCGGACGGCATGCCGATTTCCGCCGTCGTCGGTACCGACAAGCACATGGACGCTTCCGGTGGCAACTCGCTGGGCGGCACCTACACCGGCAGTCCGGTTTCCTGCGCAGCGACCCTGGCGGTTCTGGACGTGTTCGAACAGGAGGACATTCTCGCCAAGAGCCAGGCGCTGGGCGACAAGCTGGCCAAGCGCTTCGCCAGCTGGCAGCAGCAGTTCGACTGCCTCGACAACCCCCGCAACATGGGCGCCATGGCGGCCTTCGAGCTGGTTTCCGACAAGGCCAACCATACGCCGGATGCCGAGCTGACCGGGGCGCTGTGCAAGAAGGCCCGCGAGAAGGGGCTGATCCTGCTGTCCTGCGGAATGTACGGCAATACCATCCGCTTTCTGATGCCGGTCACCATTCAGGACGAGGTGCTCGAGGAAGGCCTGGACATCATCGAATCGGCCCTCGCCGAGCTGGTCGGACAGAAGCAGACGGCCAACGCCTGATATCTGGCCGTTCGTGGTAGCAAGACAGATAGCAAGAAAAGCGCCCCGCTCGAAGCGGGGCGCTTTCTGTTGCGCTATCGGTATTTCAGAATAATAACGTGACGATCGCCCGCGGCGACCGTCGACGCCCTCAGTCAGGCCGGCATGCTATTGGCCTTGGCATCGCGCGACCAGACGCGATGCTGGCCCATCGCCTCGGCAAACGGCGTGAAGACATCGTCCACGCTCGCCCCCAGGAAAACGCCATCCTCCTGCGTGGGCACACCCGCCGCGGACAACAGCTCGCTGCCCTCGCCGATGGCGGCGATCGCCTTGAGGTGCTTGTAGGCCTCCTGCACGTAATAGAGCCCCAGTCCGGATTGCGACAGCGTCTTGGCGCTTTCAGCGCCACCGGCCACGATCACCGAATCCATGGTCACCGACGGTTCGCCGTTGAGCATGCCATCGGGCGCCAGGGCCTGGCCGCTGATCGACTTCACCGGCGCCATGCTCGGGGCGATCACCATGCCTTGCGCTCCTTCGGCCTTGAGGCGTGCCTTGATGCCGTCGACATGCTCGGCATCGACACCGTCGGCGACCAGGATCGCCACCTTGCGATACTTGATGTCATGCGGCAGCCGCGCCATCAGGCTCAGCGCCGGCGAGTCCTGCTGCGAGCTGGTGCCCAGCTCATCGGCCGGTGCCGGTTTGGTGGAAGGCACCTCGATGCCATGGTTTTCTCCGACCCGGCGCGCCAGCTCGAGATCGATGTTGGGCAGGATCTCCTTGATCATCCGCTCGCGAATCCAGGGCCGCTTCACCTTCGACAGCTCGAAGGTGTAGGCGGCGATGATGTGCTCCTTCTCGACCTCGGTCTGGCTGTTCCAGAACAGCGTCGCCTGGGAGTAGTGATCGCCGAACGAAGGGCTGCGTGCGCGCACCTTGTTGGCGTCGACACGCTCGTAATGGCTCTCGAAGCCGCCGTCCTCGGGCGCGGCCGGCGTCTCGCTCGGCCAGCCACCGTCGATCGAGTTGGGTTCGTAGGACGCCTGCCCCTTGTTGATCGTCTGGCGGTGCAGCGAATCGCGCTGGTTGTTGTGGGCCGGCGAGACGGGCTGGTTGATGGGTATCTCGTGAAAGTTGGGGCCGCCCAGACGCAGCATCTGGGTATCGAGATAGGAGAACAATCGGCCCTGCAGCAGCGGATCGTTGGTAAAGTCGATGCCCGGCACCACGTGGGCGGGGCTGAACGCCACCTGCTCGGTCTCGGCGAAGAAGTTGTCCGGATTGCGATTGAGCACCATCTTGCCGATCGGGATGACCGGCACCTGCTCCTCGGGGATGAGCTTGGTCGGATCGAGCAGATCGAAATCGAACTTGTGCTCGTCCTCCTCCTCGACGATCTGCACGCCGAACTCGTACTCTATGAAATCGCCGTTCTCGATGTCGTCCCACAGTTGACGGCGGTTGAAGTCGGGATCGCGCCCCCAGAGCTTCTGCGCCTCGTCCCAGATCAGCGAGCAGGTGCCGGCCAACGGCTTCCAGTGGAACTTGGCGAAGCGCGCCTTGCCCTGCTTGTCGATCAGGCGGAACGTATGCACCCCGAAGCCTTCCATGTTGCGATAGTGACGCGGGAAGGCCCGATCCGACATGGTCCACAGCACCATATGGGTGGCCTCGGGCATCAGCGACACGAAATCCCAGAACGTGTCGTGGGCGGACTGCCCCTGGGGAATCTCGTTATGCGGCTCGGGCTTCACCGCATGCACGAAGTCGGGAAACTTGATGGCGTCCTGGATGAAGAACACCGGCATGTCGTTGCCGACCAGATCCCAGTTGCCCTCGTCGGTATAGAACTTGGTGGCAAAGCCGCGAACGTCACGCACGGTATCGTTGGACCCGCGCGGCCCCTGCACCGTGGAGAAACGCACGAACACGGGAGTCTTCTTGTTGGGATCCTGGAACAGCCCGGCCTTGGAATACTGGGCGGCTTGCGGATAGGGCTGGAAATAACCATGCGCCGCCGACCCACGCGCATGCACGATACGCTCGGGAATCCGCTCGTTGTCGAAGTGATTGAGCTTTTCGCGGAAGATGAAATCTTCCATCAGCGTGGGACCACGCTCGCCGGCCTTCAGCGAGTTGTGGTTGTCGGAGATGCGTACACCCTGGTTGGTGCGCAGATCATGCCCCTCTGCATCGCTGCGATACTTCTCGAGATTCTCCGACTTGCTGTCCTCGGTGGTCTTGAAATCCTTGTCATGCGCCTCATCGCTATTGGGACGCGTATGGGGATTATTTGCCATTATCAAACTCTCCTCGTTTGCTGAAATGGCCCCACCCACCTCAAAGTCACCGCCGAATACCGCCTGTCGATTCCATGGCTATCCATTCGGCGGCGTTGTCTTGTACTGCCTTTTTCGTTTGCCTCCTGAAAGGTAGACACGGCGACCCGAGCAGCGCAAACCGACCGGGTATTTAAATGATGAAGCGTCGGACGGGAACCAGCCCCGGCCGACGCTCATTCGGCCGCCGCTACCGTCAGCCCTTGCGCAGCTTGGCGACGATCCACAGCAGCAATATGGCGCCCACCGTGGCGGTCACCAGCGAACCGATGATCCCGGTTGAGGCCAGACCGATCAGCCGAAACAGCAACCCACCGAGCACCGCGCCGACGATCCCCACACCGATATTGCCGAAAATGCCGAACCCGCCACCGCGCATGATATTGCCCGCGATCCAGCCGGCCAGACCACCGATGATCAGCCACAGAATCAAACCCATACTCAAGACTCCCTTCACTTTTTCCTATCGAAATGGCCTACCCAGCCTGCCACAGCAGGGCTCAGAATGACGAGCCGGGCTGGGTGAGAAAGGCTTCCTCCTCGGGCGTCGAGGAGCGCCCGAGTATAGCGTTGCGATGCGGGTAACGACCGAATCGGACGATGATCTCATGATGGCGCCGCTCGAACTTGAGGTTCTCTTCGAGCCCCGGCTGGGCGAAAAGCCGCAGTGCCTCGTCATGCACGGCCAGCGATTCGCTGTGCATGTAGGGCATGTACAAAAAAGCGCGCTGAGCAACCTGCAAGTGCCGGTCGGCGTCCTGGGCCACCGCGACCTGCGCCAGGGCCAGCGCCTGGGGGTCATGGGCGAACGCCTCCGGGCGGTCGCGGAAGAGATTGCGCGAGAACTGGTCGAGCAGCAGGATTTCCGCCAGCCGCCCCTGCGGCGACTCACGCCAGGTCCAGAGTTCATTGGCCCTGGCCGCCTCATGCAACGCGGCGAAGCGATCGCCGATATGTCGGTCCAGGCGCGCATCCTTGGCGAACCACTGCTTGGCGCCGAGGGTTTCGAACCAGAAATTCAATACCCGCTGTGCTGACGTCTCGGCCATGGGCGCTCCTGTGTCGCAATCCGCGTTGCCCGTCCGGGCTCATTAACGGCCGACTCGAGCCGTCAGCCGGGATCCAGCCCTCAGCATAGCCGCTGAGAGGCGATATCTGTAAGGCGGCTCGCGGCAAGACGCCTGCAGCGCGGCGCCTACTATGGTCGTTCTGCAACGAACCATTGCAGGTTCAAACCGACATTGCCGGAGCTATGTCCGACAAATGGCTAATGGAAGAATACGCTCATATACTTATACTTTCGTTCAGCCGTGAGCTGCAGCGGAGCCTGCCGCGCTCGTCAAGCCATCAAAGGATTCCCTCAACCTATGCATGCCCTAACCCTGATCTCGTTCTTCTTCTTTACCGGGCTGGTCGCCGCGATCACCTGGTGGGTCACGCACCGAGACGACCACAGCAGCACCCGTGGGTATTTCCTGGCCGGACGCAGCCTGACCTTCCCACTGATCGCCGGCTCGCTACTGATGACCAACCTGTCCACCGAACAGATGGTCGGTCTCAATGGCAGCGCCTTCAACGACGGTCTGAGCGTCATGGCCTGGGAAGTGGTCGCGGTCATCGCGCTGGTCGCGCTGGGGCTGTTCTTCCTGCCGCGCTTCCTGCGCAGCGGTATCGCCACGGTGCCGCAGCTGTTGTCGCTGCGTTTCGACAATACCACCCAGCTGATCTGTAACATCATCTTCCTGCTGGCCTACGCGGTGATCCTGCTGCCGATCATCCTTTATTCCGGGGCGATCGGCCTGCAGGGCATGCTCGACCTGCCGGGGCTTACCGGCATCCAATCCGATACGACCCTGCTGTGGGGCACCGTGTGGGTCGTGGGCATCATCGGTGCGACCTACGCCCTGTTCGGCGGGCTGCGCACCGTGGCCGTGTCGGACACGCTCAACGGCGTCGGCCTGCTGATCGGCGGCTTCGTGGTCGTCTACTTCGGCCTGCAGGCGGTCAGCGACGGCAACGGCGTGATGGCCGGCTGGGATATACTCAAGCAACAGACCCCCGAGAAGCTCAACTCGATCGGCGGCCCGGAACAGCAGGTGCCGTTCGCCACGCTGTTCACCGGCGTGCTGCTGATCAACCTGTTCTACTGGACCACCAACCAGCAGATCATCCAGCGTACCTTCGCCGCCAAGACCCTCGCCGAGGGCCAGAAGGGCGTACTGCTGACCGGTCTGTTCAAGCTGCTCGGGCCGCTGTACCTGGTGCTGCCGGGGATCATTGCCTACAACCTCTACGCCGGCGAAGGCATCAAGGCCGATGCCGCCTACGGGCACTTGGTCTTCAATGTCATGCCGCCCTACCTCACCGGCTTCTTTGCCGCGGTGATGGTCGGCGCGATCCTGTCGTCGTTCAACTCGGCGCTCAACAGCACCACCACTCTGTTCAGCCTGGGTCTGTACAAGGGCGTGTTCAACAAGAACGCCAGCGAGCAGCAGGTGGTCCGCTCAGGCAAGATCTTCGGCTGGATTATGGCCTTCGCCTCGATGATCATCGCGCCCTTGTTGGCCGGCCAGGATAGCCTGTTCGGCTACCTGCAGAAGATGAACGCGCTGTACTTCATTCCGATTCTCGCCGTGGTACTGGTCGGCCTGCTGACCAAGCGGGTACCGGCGATCGCCGCCAAGATCGCCCTGATCGGCGGTTGCCTGGTGATTGCCGCGGTCTACTTCGTCCCGCCGTTCACCGGCCTGCTCGACTACATCCACAACTTCCACTTCGTGGGTCTGGTATTCGCGCTGCTGGTCGTGATGATGCTGATCATCGGCAAGCTCGCCCCGCGGGCGACTCCCTGGGTACACGAGGACAGCGGCGAAGTCGACCTGACTCCGTGGAAGGGCGCCATCCCGGCAGGCATCGTGCTGGTGGTGCTGGTCATCGCCATCTACGTGGCCTTCGCCGGCGGCGTATAGTTCCGCTTGTAGCCCGAGCGCTACCCCGCTCCCTGCGACCCCGCCCTTCGGCGGGGTCGCTGCGTTTGTATCGGACGCAAGCCCTCTTTGGTGGGCCAGCGGGCATTGCCGACATGCCCCGCCGTGGCGACACTGACCTCATAGCCGCCTTGCGAGGCTCGGTATGTCGCGCCGCTCGACGATGACCTCGCCCTTGCCTATCCGGAGCCCAGACATGCCCTTGACCGTTTCCCTGCTTTCGCTGTGCCAGGCTCTGCTGGTTAGCGGCAACATCCTGCTGATCGCCGTTTCGCCGCTGATCGGCGCGCGTCTCGCTCCCGGGCCGGCCTGGGCCACCGCGCCGGTGGCGACCCAGTTGCTGGGACTGATGTGCGCGACGATTCCCGCCTCGCTGATCATGGCCCGGCTGGGCCGCAAGCGCGGCTTCGTGCTCGGCAACCTGCTGGGCATCGCCGGGGTCGGCGTAGCGGTCTGGGCGCTGCAAGCCGAGCGGTTCGGCCCGTTCATGCTGGGGACCTGGCTGATCGGCGTGGGTATCGGCTTCGGCACCCTCTACCGCTTTGCCGCGGTGGAGGCCGCTCCGCCGGCCTTGCGCGATCGCGCCATCGGGCTGGTGATGGGCGGCGGTGTGCTGGCGGCCTTCCTGGGTCCGTGGCTGGCCCGGGCCAGCCGCGAACTCACCGAGGTGCCCTTCCTGGGCAGTTTCCTGGGCCTCGGCCTGCTCTATGCCCTGGCGCTGGTGTTGCTCGCATTCACCCACCTGCCACCGGCCCAGCGGACCCACGGCGAGGGGCCGGCGCGGCCGTTGGGTGAGATCCTGCGTCAGCCGGCGTTCATCGTCGCCGCGCTCAGTGCGTTGGTCGGTTACGGGGTGATGAACCTGGCGATGACCGCCACGCCGCTGGCCATGCAGCGCGCCGGCTTCGCCTTCGATCATGTGGCCACCACCATTCAATGGCACGTACTGGCGATGTTCCTGCCCTCTTTCGTGACCGGCCGACTGACCGCACGCTTCGGCGCACCGGCGATGATCAGCGTCGGCTGCCTGCTGCTCGCCGGATGCGGAGTACTGGCCCAGTTCGAGGCGGGGCTGTACGGCTACTACGCGGCGCTGACCCTGCTCGGGCTGGGCTGGAATCTGACCTTCCTGCCCGCCACCGGCCTGCTCACCGAGACCTACCGCCCGGCCGAGAAGGCCCGCACCCAGGCCGCCAACGAGTGCCTGGTGTTTTCCACGGTGAGCCTTACCGCGCTGCTAGCCGGACCGCTCGAAGCCGGCCTCGGCTGGGCCGGTCTCAATGCCGTATTGCTGCCGCTTTCGTTGCTGCCGCTGGGCGCGCTGGCCTGGCAGCGACTTGCCAGCGGCGCCCAACGCCCCCAGATTAGAGGCTGAATTTCTCGGCGGATCTCGATTCCATGCGCCAGACCCTGGCACGCGAAGTCAGCAACCTCATAGAACGCGGCCGCGACCGCCAGCTGCGCCTGGCGGTCACCGGGCTGTCCCGGGCCGGCAAGACGGCCTTTCTCACCTCGCTGGTTCACCAGTTGCGTCACGCCGGGCTCGAGGCGCGCCTCGACCTGTTGCCGGCGGCCCGCGAGGGGCGTCTGCTCGGTGCCCAACGCATCGCTCAGGCGGATCTCGGCATCCCGCGCTTTCCCTACGACCAGGCGCTGGCCGCGCTCGACGCCGAGCCGCCGCGCTGGCCGGATCCGACCCGCGGGATCAGCGAGCTGCGCCTGCGCATTCGCTATCGTCCCGAGCGCCACGGCCTGTTGGCCGGCTTCGCCAGCGACAGCGCGACCCTGACGCTGGATCTATTCGACTACCCCGGCGAATGGCTGCTCGACCTGCCGCTGCTCGAGCACGACTATCTGAGCTGGTGCGAGCGCCAACAGGCCTCGCTGAGCCCGGCGCGGCGCGAGCTGGCCGGCGACTGGCTGGCCGCGATCGACTCGCTCGACCCCGCCGCCAGCGCCGACGAGGCCCGGCTGGCGGACACCGCCGAGCACTATGCCGACTACCTGCGCGCCGCCCGGGAAGCCGGCTTCGCCGACCTGCAGCCGGGGCGCTTTTTGCTGCCGGGCGATCTCGACGGCGCTCCGGTGCTGCAGTTCTTTCCGCTGCCGGGCGTCGGCGAGGCCGATCGCGCCAATCTCGAAGCGCTCCCCGAGGACAGCGTCTATCGCACCCTGGCGCGACGTTTCGCCTATTACCAGCAGCACGTGGTCAAGCCGTTCTACCGCGAGCACTTCAGGCGCTTCGATCGCCAGATCGTATTGGTCGACGTGCTCGGAGCCCTGAACGCCGGGCCGGAACGCTTCGAGGATCTTTCGCGGGCCCTGGCGACGCTGATGAAGAGCTTCGACTACGGCAAACGCAGCCTGCTCACACGGCTATTCACACCGCGCATCGACCGCCTGGCGATCGCCGCCACCAAGGCCGATCACGTCACTCCCGAACAGCACGGCAAACTGGTCGCCCTGCTCGAGGCGCTGCTCGCCGAGCCGATCAAGGACCTGCGCTACGCCGACATTCCGGTACGCGCGCTGTCGCTGGCCTCGCTGCGCGCCACCGAAGTGCATGAAGTGAGCCAGCAGGGAGCGCGCACGCCGGCGCTGCGCGGTACCGACCTGGCCGGCGAGGAGCAGCTGGTGTTTCCCGGCGAGGTCCCGGCGCGCCTGCCCAGTGCCGACTTCTGGGCCCGCCAGGGCTTCAGCTTCACCGCCTTTCGCCCGCTGCCCCGCGCAAGCCGCGGTGCCGGCCTGCCCCACATTCGCCTGGACGCCGCCCTCGACTGGCTGATCGGAGACAAACTGACATGAGCGACCCGCGCCCCTATCAGCGCTTCCCCCTCGACGAGCCCGACGCGGCGCGTGCCGACGTCAATGAGGACCCGCGGCCGTCCGAGCACTACCCCGTCGAGTTGACGACCCAACGCCGTGAAGATGACGCGGGCCTGGCCCCGGCCACCGACGCCGCCCTGGAGCGCGGGCTGGGGCGGCCGCGCAAGCGCCGTTGGGGGCAGCTGACGGTCCTCGGCGGCAGCCTCACGCTGGGCATCATCCAAGCCGGCGAGACACTCTATCAGGCCTCGCTGGGCGGCGACTGGTTGAGCGGCGCCTGGAGCCTGCTCGGGCTGACGGCACTTGGCCTCGGCGGCTCGGCCCTGCTGCGTGAGCTATGGCGACTGCGGCGGCTGCGCCGCCATGGCGCACTACGCCGGCGTCTCGAGAGGCTGGACGCCGAGGCTGGACGCGAGGCACACCAGCTTGCCGAGGCGCTGCGCGAGCAGATGCAACTCGACCGCGACCATCCACACTGGCAGGCCTTTCTGCAGGCCCATCAGCCCCACCACGACGGCGCCGAGACACGCGCCCTGCTGGCCCATCACCTACTCGCTCCACGCGATCGCGAGGCACGTCGGCTGATCTCGCGGATGTCGGGGGACACCGCGGTGATGGTCGCGGTCAGCCCGCTGACGCTGGTCGACATGCTGCTGGTTGCCTGGCGCAACCTGGCGATGCTCGAGCGCATCGCCGCGCTCTACGGCCTGGAACTCGGTTATGCCAGTCGGCTCAGGCTGTTTCGCCAGGTGCTCGCCAACCTGGCCTTCGCCGGGGCCAGCGAGATCGCCTCCGAGGCGAGCATGGAGCTGTTCTCGATGAATCTCGCCAGCAAGCTATCGGTACGCGCCGGCCAAGGACTCGGCGTGGGGCTGCTGTCGGCGCGCCTGGGCCTGCGTGCGTTGCGCCTGACCCGGCCACTGCCGTTCGCCGAGGGCGAGGCGCCGCGCATCGCCGACCTGCGTAGCGAACTCTGGCAGCGGCTGCGACGGCTCGAGAAATCAGAAACGCCCCAGGGTGATGAAGGCCGACGAACTTGACTTATGTCACGGTGAAGCAACCAGAGTGACGCTATGCTGAAAACATGAAGGTTCTATTCGACAGTGAGCCACAAGGCCCGGGAGGTGGGCATGTTCAAGACGATACTGGTCCCCGTCGATGGCTCCGAACAGGCGAAACTCGCTCTCGAGGTTGCCTGTAAACTGGCCGCCAACGGCCAGGGCCATCTGCACATCCTGCACATCCCGGAACGGCTCGCCCACGACAACACGCTGGTCTGGGGCGTCGGTGCCGTGAACCTGGAGGCGCCCGAGGAGGAAGTCGAGCGGGCCGGCCATAAGATGCTCGAAGCCGCCAAACAAGCCGCCGTCGAGCACGGCGCCACCGATGTCGATGGCTCGGTGCACCAGGGCGACCCGGCGCGGGTGATACTCGAGCAGATCAAGAAACTGCAGGTCGATACCGTGGTCATGGGGAGCCGGGGGCTCAGCGATATCAAGGGCCTGGTGGTCGGCAGCGTATCGCATAAGATCGCGCACGCGGCGCCCTGCCACGTCATCACCGTGCGCTGATCCCTCTACCGACAGGACACACACCGCGAATCAAGACTGGCCGTCACGCGGGGTGGCAGGCTCGAACGGGCGCGCTTCCTGCTCCAGCCAGCCTTTTACGTACAGACACTGTATAAGCATCATACCCGTTACGATCAGCGGCTCGGCCACCAGCATGCCCATCAGACCGGCCACCAGCCCTAGCCATAGCTGCACCACCAACAGCAATCCAGGCGGAATGCTGACCGCTTCGCGCTGGATGAGCGGCGTTACCAGATAGCTTTCCAGCATTTGCACAGCTGAGTACAGCACGGCGACGTGCAACATCGCCGTCGGGTCGACCGACAAGGCCACCAGCAAGGCGGGAACCGCCGAAAAGAGCGGCCCCAGATAGGGAATGAACGACAACAGCGCCGCCAGCAGGCCGAGCGACAAGAACATGGGAATGCCCAGCAACCAGAGCCCCACGCCTGACAGCAGTCCCACGGCGGACATGGAGGCGAGCCGACCCACCAGCCACCAGGCCAGCTTATGCGTGATGGCTCCCAATAGCTCGGCTGCTCCTTCACGCCGCGAAGGGGGGATGAGCTGCAACAAGCCGGCTTTATAGATTGCCGGATCGAAAGCGACGAAAAGACCGATGAATACGATCACCACGAGATGGAGTAACGCTCCCAACGTGGTCGAGAACACGGTCGAGACCCGCGCGGACCAACTGCTGAGAACATCACCGGACGCCGGGTCCGGATTGATCCTTTCGATAAGCTGCGTGCCCAGCGGCCACTGGCTTATCAAGTGTTTCAACTCGGTCAGCGAGTCGGGAAGTGTCTTGGCGAGTTGCGCAAACTCCTGGCTGATGCTGAAGGCGAAGTTCACGCTGAAGGCGGTGAGTATGCCGATGATGATCAGCAGCACGACCAACAATGCCCAGCGCCGGGAGAGAACGCTGTGCCGGCAAAGCCAACCCGCCGGGAGCGACAAGGCCAGAGCCAGCAACAGCCCCAGGAAGACCATCAGCAGGACTCTGTAACCGAACCAGAGCGTGGTCAGCACTGCCACCGTTGCAGCGGCAATGCCGGCAGCAATCCAGACCTTGCGGGCGTATTCGCTCAAGCGAGCGTTCTTCGGTTCTCCCATGATGACGCTCCTTGTCATGTGGGTGAAACGCGGCCTACCCCGCTGCGAGATTCAGCTCAAAGTATTCCCGCAGGCGCTGGGCGACGCCGAATGGGTGATGATGTCCGATGCGCGTAGCTCCCGGAACGCGCCGCGCCAGCTCGGGATGGGCGTTTTCCACGATGAAGCCATGACCGGCCAGCGCCAGCATCTCAGCGTCGTTGAGATTGTCGCCGAACGCCAGGCAGCGTTCGACGGGGATTTCCAGGCGCGCCAGCAGGCGCTCCAGAGTGGCGCCCTTGTTGACCCCCTCGGCCATGATCTCCAGCGAATCGGCCATCGAATAGGTTACGTGCAGCCGCGTACCCAGGCTGGCGTTGATGCTCTGTTCAAGAGCCGCCAGGGCCGCAGGATCGCCGATACACAATACCTTGCCGACACCGCTACCGTCGTGGGCCTCGAGATCGGCGACCCGATAGCGAAAACCGGTGTGTGCATGCAAGGCCTTCAGTTCGGGAGCCGGCGCGTCGATCAACCACTCGTCGCCGGTATACAGGTTGAGCCGAATATCGGCATCGCGCGGCAGTTCGACCAGCGCACGTACCAGCTCGGCCGGCACCCACTGCTCGGCGATCAGGCTATCGTCGGGCGCGTAGAGATGCGCGCCGTTGGTACTGAGGATATAGGCGGGCACCCCCAGTCGACGACGAAAGGCAGCGATGTCGTGGAAGTGGCGCCCGGAGGCCAGCGCCAGGTAATGGCCCTGAGCGGCCAGGGCCTGAAAGGTCTCGATGGTCAGCGTATCGAGATCGTGCTGGGCATTGAGCAGGGTATTGTCCAGATCCGTGACAATCAGATGGGGCTGCATGCGGCTTCCAGGGTTGGTTCTAGGTATCTCTCGGCATTCCTAAAGCGTTTGTAGACGCCTTCTCGGCATCCATAAGGGTATCGCATATCGGCCCACGTATGCGCCCTGAACGGTTACCGCCCTGCGTCTAGGCTACGGCTCGCAGGCCACCTTCGGTCGGGCCTTCAAGCGCATTATCAGTAATCTCCTGGCGCGGTACGCGCCGCAGCTCATGCGGATTGATCGCGGAGCCGGTCATGCCCTGACAATCTTCGCTATCGACAGTGGAGCCTGCTCCCCCACAAAACGGGCCGGGCATGTGCCCGGCCCGAGAATCTCAGCGCTCACGCGGTAACGGGTTCAGCGATCGCCGAGACTCGCCGCCACGCCCGCCTCAACCCGCCTGGCGTTCGTGCTTGAGGCGTAGCACGGCCTCTCGCGCTAACGGCGTCAGCTCCGCGCCACCCTCGTCCAGGTAGGCGATGATTTGGGCCTTCATGCTGCGCGCCCAGAATTTCTGCAGATGCGTCGCCACGCGTTGCGCGGCCTGCGCCTCTTCACCGTGCTGGTTGGCGGCGATCTGATTGACCATCTTGACCAATTGCTGCAGTTGTTGATCGCTCATCGGGCATCCTCGGCGATATTTCTAAGTGAGTCACTTGAACGCAATAGCGGAGGCCTCAGTGACCTGCCCGAGATAGGCCTGCTGGCGCTCGTCGAAGTGCCGGAAGTTCTTCTGCCATTCCGAGGGCCGTGTGACTTTCTCCACCTGCACTGCGGTCACCTTGTACTCGGGGCAATTGGTAGCCCAGTCGGAATTGTCGGTGGTAATCACGTTGGCGCCGCTGCCGGGATGATGGAAGGTGGTGTACACCACGCCCGGTTGCATGCGCTCGCTGATCTTGCAGCGCAGCACGGTCTGCCCCACGCGGCTGGCGATTCCCAGCCAGTCGCCCTCGCGAATGCCGCGCATTTCCGCGTCGCTCGGGTGGATCTCCAGCACATCCTCGTGATGCCACTGACTGTTCTCGGTGCGCCGGGTCTGGGCGCCGACGTTGTACTGGCTGAGGATCCGTCCGGTGGTGAGCAGCAGCGGGTAGCGCCGGTTGGTGCGTTCCTCGGTGGCCACGTATTCGGTGATCGCGAAATGGCCCTTGCCGATGGGAAAGTCCACTTCGTGCATGGTCGGCGTACCGTTGGGGTACACGTCGTTGCACGGCCACTGAATGCTGCCCAGTTCATCCAGCTTGGCATAGCTGACCCCGGTAAACGTCGGGGTCAGTTGGGCGATCTCGTCCATGATCTCGGACGGATGGCTGTAGTTCATCGGGTAGCCCAGGGCGTTGGCCAGGTCCTGGGTCACCTCCCAGTCCTCCTTGCCAGCCACCGGCGACATCACCTTGCGTACGCGGTTGATGCGGCGCTCGGCGTTGGTGAAGGTGCCGTTCTTCTCCAGGAAGGTGGAGCCCGGCAGCAGCACATGGGCGTACTTGGCGGTCTCGTTGAGGAAGATGTCCTGCACGATCAGGCAGTCCAGCGAGGTGAGCGCACTCTCCACATGCTGGGTGTTGGGATCCGACTGGGCGATATCCTCCCCCTGCACATACAGCGCCTTGAAGGTACCGGCAATGGCCGCGTCGAACATGTTGGGGATGCGTAGACCGGGTTCGTCGTCGATCTTCACCCTCCAGACTGTTTCGAAGCGCTCGCGCACCGCCGGGTCGGCCACATGCTGATAGCCCGGCAGTTCATGGGGGAAGGAGCCCATATCGCAGGAGCCCTGCACGTTGTTCTGGCCACGTAGCGGGTTCACGCCCACGCCCTCGCGGCCGAGGTTGCCGGTGGCCATGGCCAGGTTGGCGATGCCCATCACCATGGTCGACCCCTGGCTGTGCTCGGTCACGCCCAGGCCATAGTAGATGGCGCCGTTACCGACGCTGGCGTAGGCGCGGGCGGCTTCGCGAACCTGGGCGGCCGGCACGCCGGTCTCGGCTTCCAGCGCTTCCGGAGAGTTGCGCTCCTCTTTGATGAATTCGCGCCAGGCCTGATAGGCCTCGGGCTCGCAGCGGGATTCGATGAACGCCTTGTCTTCCAGACCCTCGGCGACCACCACGTGGGCCAGGGAGTTGACCAGTGCCACGTTGGTGCCCGGCTTCAAGGCCAGGTGCATGCTCTTGCTGCCGTGGGGCGTCTTGAGCAGGTCGATACGACGCGGGTCGGCGACGATCAGAGTGGCGCCCTGGCGTAGACGACGGCGCATCTGGGACGCAAAGACCGGATGGGCATCGGTCGGGTTGGCGCCAATCACCAGGATGGTGTCCGCCTTCATCACCGAGTCGAAGGTCTGCGTGCCGGCGGACTCGCCCAGGGTGGTTTTCAAACCGAAGCCGGTGGGCGAATGGCAGACTCGGGCGCAGGTGTCGGTGTTGTTGTTGCCGAAGGCGGCACGGATCAGTTTCTGCACCAGGAAGGTTTCCTCGTTGGTGCAGCGCGACGAAGTGATGCCGCCGATGCTTTCGCGGCCGTACTTGGCCTGGGTGTCCTTGAGGCGCCGCGCGGCGAAGCCGATCGCCTCCTCCCAGGACACCTCCCGCCAGGGCGCGTTGATCGACTCGCGGATCATCGGCGCCTTGATACGGTCCTTGTGGGTGGCATAGCCGAATGCGAAACGCCCCTTCACGCAGGAGTGGCCGTGGTTCGCGTCACCGCCCTTGTAGGGCACCATGCGCACCAGCTGGTCGCCCTTCATCTCCGCCTTGAAGGAACAGCCTACGCCGCAGTAGGCGCAGGTGGTGACCACGCTGTGCTCGGGCACGCCCTGCTCGATCACACTCTTTTCCATCAGCGTCGAGGTGGGGCAAGCCTGCACGCAGGCGCCGCAGGACACGCACTCGGAATCCATGAAGTTCTCGGCCTGCCCCGCGACGACCTTGGAGTCGAAGCCGCGCCCGTCGATGGTCAGGGCGAAGGTACCCTGAACCTCCTCGCAGGCGCGCACGCACCGCGAGCAGACGATGCACTTGCTGGGGTCGAAACTGAAATACGGATTGGACGCGTCGGTTTCCGCGTCCAGATGATTCGCGCCGTCGAAACCGTAGCGCACCTGCCGCAGGCCCACGGCACCGGCCATGTCCTGCAGTTCGCAGTCGCCGTTGGCCGGACAGGTCAGGCAGTCCAGCGGGTGGTCGGAGATGTACAGCTCCATGATATTGCGGCGCAGCTTGGCCAGCTTGCCGGTCTGGGTGGTGACTTCCATGCCCTCCGCTACCGGCGTGGTGCAGGATGCCGGATAGCCGCGCCGCCCTTCGACCTCCACAGCACACAGCCGACAGGAGCCGAACGCTTCCAGGTTGTCGGAGGCGCACAGCTTGGGAATGGTGATACCCGCCAGGGCCGCCGCACGCAGCACGGAGGTTCCTTCCGGGACACTGATTTCCACCCCGTCGATTGTCAGGGCGATGTGCTTCTCGGAGAGCCGGGCCGGCGTGCCCATGTCTCGGGAAAAAGCGTCTTTGTTGGGATCGAAATAATTCAGCATGGCGAACCTCCACGGGAGCGGGTCAGGTCGTCCGGGAAATGTTGGAGTACGCTCTGCACCGGGAACGGGGTCATCCCGCCCATGGCGCACAGGGAGCCGGCCACCATGGTGTCGCAGAGTTCGGAAAGCAGTTCGAGGTTGGCGTCGCGGTTGTCGCCGGCGCGAATGCGGTCGATCACCTCCACGCCGCGCACCGCACCGATCCGGCAGGGTGTGCACTTGCCGCAGGATTCCACGCTGCAAAATTCCATGGCGAAGCGGGCCTGTTCGCCCATGTCCACGGTGTCGTCGAACATCACCACACCGCCATGGCCCACCACGCCGCCGAAGGCCGCGAATGCCTCGTAATCGATGGGGCTGTCCCATTGGCTCTCCGGCAGGTACGCGCCCAAGGGCCCACCGACTTGCACGGCTTTGAGCGGCCGACCGCTCAGGGTGCCGCCGCCGAAATCCTCCATCAGCTCACGCAAGGTGGCGCCGAAGGCCAGTTCCACCAGTCCGCCGCGCCTGACGTTGCCGGCCAGTTGCAGGGCCAGGGTGCCGCGGGATTTACCCATGCCGTAGTCGGCGTAGGCCTGGCTGCCCTGGTCGAGAATGAATGGGACCGCTGCCAGGGAAAGCACGTTGTTGACCACCGTGGGGCGGCCGAACAGGCCCTGGATGGCAGGCAGTGGCGGTTTGACGCGCACCATGCCGCGCTTGCCTTCCAGGCTATCCAGCAGGGAGGTTTCCTCGCCACAGATATAGGCGCCGGCGCCCAGGCGCACTTCCAGCTCGAACTGCTTGCCGCTACCGCGAACATCGGCACCCAGATAGCCGGCCTCATAGGCTCGCCTGAGCGCTTCGGTGAAGATCCGGTGAGCGACCGGGTACTCCGAGCGCAGGTAGATGTAGCCCTGGGTTGCGCCCACTGCCAGCCCGGCGATGGTCATGCCCTCGATCAGCACGTAGGGGTCGCACTCCATCACCAGCCGGTCGGCGAACGTGCCGGAATCGCCCTCGTCCGCGTTGCAGACGATATATTTTTGACCTTCGGGTTGGTCGTGCACGGTCTGCCACTTGATGCCGGTGGGAAAGGCCGCGCCGCCGCGACCGCGCAGGCCGGAATGCTTCACTTCGTCGACGATGGCCTGGGTGTCCATGGCCAGGGCTTTTTCCAGACCGGCGAAGCCACGATGTGCCTTGTAGTCGTCGATGGAGAGCGGATCGGTGATGCCGATGCGCGAGAAGGTCAGGCGCTGCTGGTTCTTCAGGTAGGGGATCTCGCTGGTGAGTCCCAGGGCCAGCGGATGCGCGCGTTCGCCCTCGAAGAGCCCGGTATCGACCAGCTCGGCAACGATGTGGGGCTCCACCGGGCCATAGGCCACGCGGCCTTCTGCCGTCTCGACCTCGACCATCGGCTCCAGCCAGAACAGCCCGCGAGAGCCGTTGCGAACCAGTTTCAGATCCAGTCCACGGCTCTTCGCTTCCTGCTCGATCAGTGCGGCCACGTCATTGGCCCCCAAGGCCAGGGCGGTGGTATCGCAGGGAACATAGACGGTCACGGTCATCACTTCACCTCCAGGATCGAGGTGGTGAGGCGGTCCACCAGTCGATCGAACTTCTCGGCGGTAACTCGGCCGTGGATGTCGTCGTCCACCCGGATCGACGGGCCGCAGGCGCAGTTGCCCAAGCAATACACCGGTTCCAGGGTGAACTCGTTGTCCGCACTGGTCTGGTGGTAGTCCACGCCCAGCCCCGCCTTGATATGTGCTTCGAGCTGACGAGCGCCGACGGCCTGGCAGGCTTCGGCACGACATACTTGCACCACGTGGCTGCCCACCGGATGCCTTCGGAAGTGATGATAGAAACTGATGATGCCGTGGACCTCGGCACGGGTGTGGCGCAGCGTTTCGGCAATGATCGGCACGGCGGCATCGGGAATGTAGCCGAAGCGGTCCTGGATCGCGTGGAGGATCGGCAGCATGGCCCCGGGCTCGTTCTTCAGCGCGTCGACTTCACGCTGGAGCGATTCGTGGGTCCACGCCTGCGGCTGGCGTATGCCGGAAGGCGTCATGGCTAGGCTCTCATCAATCTGATTATTGTCATGCAATGAAACATCGCCAGGGTCTGCGCGAATTGCCGATAGCGTCATCCGCATATCGCTGAGCGATTGTTCCAGTGTTATTCCGCCTATGAACAAGCTTGCTTAATCATTGGGGCCTTAATAGGCTATTTTCTGAAAATAGCACGCCTCAAAAGCCCCATAAATATGAAAAACAATGCATAGAAAGAAACTACAGATCTCTCCAGCCTGGCTGTTCAAGACCGACACCGGCGAGCTGCTCGACCCCGCGCTCTTTCGCCTGCTGAAAAGCGTGCGCGATAGTGGAAAACTGACTTCGGCTGCCCAGCAGGCGGGGATTTCCTATCGTCATGCCTGGAACCTCTTCAAGCGCGGTAATGACTTCTTCGGCCTGCCGCTGGTGGAGATGCGCAAGGGTCACGGCACTCAGCTCTCGCCCCTCGGGGAGACCTTGTTATGGTCCGAGCAGCGGATCAAGGCGCGCCTGGGCCCACAGATCGACAGCATGGCCTCCGAACTCAACATCCAGCTCCAGCAACTGCTCGCCGGCGCCCATCCGGTGCTGCGCCTGCATGCCAGCCATGGCTATGCGGTGGCGCTGCTGCCGGATTTCTCAGACTGGGTCGAACTGGATCTGCAATACACCAATCCTGCGGACGCCTTGAGCGCGCTGGCATCCGGCGAATCCGACCTTGCCAGCTTCCACTTTCCGGCCTGCCCCCGGTTGGCGGAGCAGGTCATGGCGATCTACAGGCATCAGCTCGATCTCGAGAACCTGCGGGTGATCCGTTTCGTCACCCGCAGGCAGGGGCTGATCATTCGCGGCGACAGTCGTGAGGCGATCACCGGGTTGCAGGATCTCACCCGACCGGATGTCCGCTTAATCAACCGCAACCGGCACTCGGGGACTCGCATCCTGTTCAACCTGCTGCTCGATGAGCACGGCATCATCGAGCGCCAGCTCCGCGGCGCCGAACGCGAGGAGTTCACCCACACGGCGGTGGCCGCCTACGTCGCCGCCGGGATGGCCGATGCCGGTTTCGGCGTCGAGGCCGCCGCAGCCCAATTCGGGCTCGACTTTCTCAACCTGGCCACCGAGCACTACCTACTGGTGTGTCACGAGGAACGTCTCCACCAGCACAATATCCGTCAGCTACTTTCACTGATGGCATCGCCGGAGTTTCTGGCGGAGATCGACAAGCTACCGGGCTACACTCCGGATCATTGTGGTGAGACCTGCACCTTCGCCGAGCTGCTTGCTAGTGACCGGCAATAAACGACCGGGCGCCACCACGGCGCCCGATCTCCCGCCCAGACCAGTCATCTCTTAAAACAGCGCCGCTGCCTTGGCCAGCGCAATGTACAGCCCGATCAGGAAGGGTACACCCACACCCAGCCAGGCCAGTACGCCACCGACACCGAACTTGCCCCGCGCCGCGGTTTCCGCGCTACCCGAGACGCTGTCGTCGTGCTGCAGGGAACGCTCGTGCTCCACCTCCTCGGCGGTCATCTGGTCGGATTCCTTCACCGGTCGTACCAACGCGTTGCAGATCAGCCCCAGGAACAACAGGCCGGCCATGATGTAAAGCGTGCGGTCATACACCTGGCTGGGCGCCAGGCCGGCGTTGAGCTGGGCCTCACGCAGGGCGGCGATAATCAGTGGTCCGACGATCCCTGCCGCCGACCATGCAGTCAGTAGGCGACCGTGAATGGCACCCACCATCTGCGTGCCGAAGATATCTGCAAGATACGCGGGCACCGTGGCAAAGCCGCCGCCATACATGCTCAGGATGATGCAGATGGAGATCACGAACATCGCCGGCATGCCCAGATGCCCCCAGGTGGGGAGCAGGCAATAGACGATGATGCCGAGAACAAAGAACGTGTAGTAGGTATTCTTGCGGCCGATCTTGTCCGACAGGGAGGCCCAGAAAAGACGGCCGACACTGTTGAACAGACTGATCAGGCCCACCAGACCGGCGGCGGCGGCCACGACGGCGGCTTTCTGTGCACTCGTCAGCCCCGCAGCGGTATCCTGAATCCCCACCAACGCGCCGCCGAACACGTCCTGCAACATCGGGCTGGCCATGGAGATTACCGCGATACCGGCGGTCACGTTCAGGAACAGCACGCCCCAGATCAACCAGAACTGCTTGGTCTTCCACGCACGGTCGAGGTGGACGTGGCGACGGGTAATCATGCCGCTGCCGTGATCTTCCTCGGACGGCGTCCAGCCTTCCGGTTTCCAGCCATTGGGCGGGACACGAAAACCGATGGCGCCGGAGACCATGACGATCATATAGATCGCGCCCAGCACGACCAGCGTCATGGCGACGCCGGTCCCGCCGGAGCCAGTGAAATGGCCCATCAGCAACACCGCCAGCGGAGCGCCGACCATCGCGCCACCGCCGTAGCCCATGATGGCAAAGCCGGTGGCCATGCCGCGGCGGTCCGGGAACCACTTGATCAGCGTGGACACCGGCGTGATGTAGCCCAGGCCCTGACCGATGCCACCGAGGACGCCCGCGCCCAGGTAAACCAGCCACAACTGATGCACCATTACGCCGATGCCACCGACGATCAGGCCACCGCCCCAGCACAGCGCGGCGATACAGCCCGCCTTGCGCGGACCGGCATGTTCCAGCCAGCCGCCCCAGAGGGCTGCCGAAACACCCAGCATGGCGATGAAGGTCTCGAAGATATGCGTGACCTGCGGCACCGTCCAGTTACAGGTCGTCGTGAACAGCGCCTGGAAGAACCCGATGTCGCCACACATCGCCGCGTCGGTATTCGCTAGAATGTGGGTCATCGGCAGCCAGAACACCGAAAAACCGTAGGCCATGCCGATACACAGGTGGATCGCCAGTGCCGCTGTGGGAACCAACCAACGATTGAAGTTCGGTCCCGCTATCGTGCGCTCGCGAGCAAAGAAACCGGCATCTCCCCTTCCGGAAGATGCCGGCGCACCGCTTCTCGAAATACCGTCCATAAGTTGCCCTCTTATTTTACTTGTTACTATCGATCGCCAAGGCACTAGGCCCAACCTGTCTGGCAAACGCCATGTGCATGGCGATTGATGGACCGGTTCTTCCCGGAAAAAGCCGACGCCGGCATCACGGATGATTCGCGCCCAATACGGGTACAGGCCATTCACTGGCGCTGGTCAACGGATCGTTGGCGAAGCAAGGATGCGCCACCGTTTTCTTGCTCACGAGGCATGCAATATTGAAAATCATGGCGTTACTCGTTGTTTTTATGAACCAGATTTCATAGGCGAAACGCAATCTAGGCACGCTTCGCGCTTTGGTGATTGCAGTTAATTGATGTTATAGGCGCAACTAGAGAAAGGTATTATGATTAATGATGCATATACAGTTATGCCACCCGGAACGTGATGAGACAGCAATATCTCCATAAAAAAACGCCACTTAAAAAGTGGCGTTTTTCGGGTTTCGTTCGCAGGCCGGGCATCGAATGATGCGAATGAAGAATCGACGTTCCCGTGCTCCGTCGGTACAACGCCGCGCTTCATTCAGCGCGGAGCCACCCCGTCAGCTACGCGCGCTGCCTGGGCGCCCAGCAGTACATGGACCAGCCCACCATCGATGCGCTGAATGCCCTGCACGCCCAGCGTTCTGAGGGCCGCTTCATCGAGACTCGCAACATCGGCCAGCCGCAGCCGCAGACGGGTCATCGCCACGGCCGAGGCCTCCTGGATATTGGCGTTCCCGCCCAGTGCCGTTCTCCAGCGCTCCCGCTCCTCCTCGGACAACGCGGGCTTCCTGTCGTCGCTCGTCGCCCGCGTAACGGCGGGAGCCGCTGTCGGCTTGGCGCCCTCGGCGCTCATCGCCGCACGAATCTCGTCGGCGACGCCGTCGGCTATCGGCCCTAGGATCACCTGCAGACCGCCACCGCGCAGGTGCAGCACGCCGCGCGCGCCGAGCTGCTTGAGCGCCGGCTCGTCGATCGCCTGGTCGTCGGCGAGCACCAGCCGCAGGCGGGTGGTACAGGCGCCCACGCTGGTCAGGTTGGCGGCCCCGCCCAAGGCATGCACGAAGGCCGGCCCCCGCTCGCCGGCGTCGACCGGCGCGCCGGTCGCGCCCGCGGTTTCCGGCTCGCGCCCCGGCGTCGGCAGGTCGAAGCGCGCAATCGCCCAGCGGAACACCCCGTAATACAGCGCGAAATAGCAGAGCCCCACCGGGATCATCAGCCAGCCATTGGTCGATAGCCCATAGGAGAGTGCATAGTCGAAGGCTCCGGCCGAGAAGGTGAAGCCCAACTTAACGTTGAGCAGGTTCATGATCACCATCGACAGACCGGTGAGCAGTGCATGCAGCACGTACAGAAACGGCGCCAGGAACATGAAGGTGAACTCGATCGGCTCGGTGACGCCGGTCAGGAACGCGGTCAGCGCCAGCGACAACAGCAGACCGCCGACCTGGGCACGCCGATCCCGCGCCGCGGCGTGATACATCGCCAGGGCCGCGGCCGGCAAGCCGAACATCATCACCGGGAAGAAGCCCGCCATGAAACCGCCCGCCGTCGGGTCGCCGGCGAAGAAGCGGTTGAGATCGCCGGTCGCGCCATCGAAGCTGCCGAACACGAACCACACCAGGCTGTTGAGCACGTGGTGCAGGCCGGTGACGATCAGCAAGCGGTTGAGCACGCCATAGACGAACAGGCCCAGGTTGCCGGCATCGATCAGCCACTGACCCAGGGTATCGATGCCGGTCTGCACCGCCGGCCAGATAACCCCGAAGATCATCCCTAGAATCACCGCGGCGACCCCGGTGGCGATCGGAATGAAGCGCCGCCCACCGAAGAACGCCAGGTAATCGGGGAGCTTTATATCCTTGAATCGGTTATATAAAAGCCCCGCCACAGCGCCGATGATGATGCCCGACAATACGCCCATGTTGATGTCTTCGTTGAGCGTGTGCAGCACCGCATCGAGCACCAGATAGCCGACTACACCGGCGAGTCCGGCGGCGCCGTTGCCATCATTGGCGAAACCCACCGCCAGGCCGATGGCGAAGATCAGCGCGAGGTTGGCGAAGATCGCGTTGCCGGCATCGGCGATGAAGGCGATGTCGAGCAGGTCCGGCTGCCCCAGACGCAGTAGCAGGCCGGCGACCGGCAGTACCGCAATGGGCAGCATGAGCGAGCGACCCAGCTTCTGCAGGCCGCCCATGATGTCGAGTTGCATGATGGATTCCTCCGTGCGTTGTTGTTGTCCGCTTGTGCGTAATGAGCCGGGTCAGGCGGCGACCGGCGCGTCCAGCCAGGCCTTGACCTGCGTGCGCACGGCGGCGCCGTCGTCCAGCGTCAGCCAGGCCGGCAGTTGCTCGCCGAGCGCGGCGGCGTCGAGTTCGCGCAGCGCGGCCTTGACCGCCGGGATGCGCGCCGGCTCCACCGACAGTTCGTCGACTCCCAGTGCAACCAGCACGGCCAATGCCAGCGGATCGCCGGCGGCGGCCCCGCACACGCCCACCGGGCAGCGCCCGGCGGCGCCCTTGACGGTTTCCTGGACCAGCCTCAACACCGCCGGATGGAGTACGTCGAGCTGTGCCGCCAGGCCCGGGTCCTCGCGGTCCATGGCCAGCGTGTATTGGGTCAGGTCGTTGGTGCCGATCGACAGGAAGTCGGCCTCGGCGGCGAGGCCGGCGGCGCACAGCGCGGCCGACGGCACTTCGATCATCACCCCGAGCCGGGGCAGCCGGCTCACGCCCAGCTCCGCGGCGAGGGCTTCCAGGCGTTGGCGCAGCGCGCGCAATTCGCCGACGCCGCTGACCATCGGCAGCATGATGCGCAACGCGTCGAGCGGTTCGAGCGCAAGCAGAGCACGTAGTTGGCTGTCCAGCAGTTCGGCCTGGCTGGCCCACAGCCGGATGCCGCGCACCCCCAGCGCCGGGTTGGCGACGCGGGGTAGCGGCAGGTAGCCCAGTTGCTTGTCGGCACCGATATCGAGCGTGCGCACGATCACCGGCTTGCCGCCGAGTGCATCGAGCGCGGCCTGGTACTCGCTACGCTGCTCGTCGACGCTCGGCGCGCTATCACGATCGAGAAACAGGAATTCGCTGCGCAGCAGGCCGATGCCATCGGCGCCCTCCTCGGCGGCAATGCGCGCCTCGGCACCACCGGCGACGTTGGCGCAGACTTCGACATGCCGCCCGTCGCGGGTCGTTGCCGGCTGCCTGGCCGCCTCGCGCGCGGCGCCGTGAACGCGCTCGCGCTCGTTGATGCGCTCGCGCATCGCATCCAGGCTGGCACTATCCGGCTGTGGCTCGAGCAGCCCTTGCTCGGCATCGAGGATCGCCAACTCGCCGACGACCGACTCCAGCGCCACCCCCATCGCCACCAGGCACGGCAAGCCGCGTGCGCGAGCGAGGATCGCTACGTGCGACGTCGTGCCGCCGGCGGCCAGGCAGACCCCGGCCGGCTGCTGGCCGGCCAGCGCGATCAGCTCCGAGGGGGTCAGATCATCGGCGATGACGATGGCGCCGGCGGGCACCTGGGGGGCGTTCGGGACCGTGCCGAAGCACGCCATCACCTGGCGCTGCAGATCGCGCAGGTCGGCGACGCGCGCCGCCAGCAGTGTGTTGCCGGTGGCCTGCAGGCGATCCGCCTCGTCGTCGAGCGCCTCCCTCCAGGCCTGCCCGGCGCTGCGTCCGCTATCGATATAGCTCTCGGCGGCATCATACAGCGCCGGATCGTCCAGCCAGGCCAGGTGCGCATCGAGGATTTCCGCCTCGCTGGCCTGCCCGCCGCGTTCGGCCTGGACCAGCGCCGATTGCAACGCCTTGCCCACCTGCCCCAGCGCGTCGCCCAAGCGAAGGCGTTCTGCGGCGGGATCGTCGCCCGCGGCGGGCACCTCGGGCAACGGCGCGGCGTAGTGATAAAGCGGACCGATCGCCAACCCCTGACTGGCGACCAGGCCGGCAAGCTGCCCTGCCCCGGCCTCGGCGACGGGCAGCTCAGCGGCGCCGGAAGCGGGATCATCGGCCTCGGCTTCGCTCAGCAGCCGCTCGGCGGCATCCAGCGCCGCCGTGGCGCGTTCGCCGTGGGCGCTCAGCGTTACGCGATCACCTGCCACCAGGCCCATGTTCATCAGCCGGCTCAGGCTGCGCGCCTCGACGCGCGTCTCGCCGTGGCCGATGTCCAGGTCGACGTCATGTTCGCGGGCAATGGCGCGCAGCCGCGCCGCGGGCCGCGCGTGCAGACCCGCCGCCAGGCCCAGGGTCACCTCGCGGGTCGCTTCACCGGTACCTCGTGACTTCGTTACACCAGCGTTCGGCGAGCCATCCACGGGCGCCTCGAGTCGCATGATCACCTCGCCACGACACACCGTTTCGCCGCTGCGCTGCGCGCCGAGAGGCGTCAGGCGCCAGCCGGCCGGCTCGGCGACGATCAGCGGGGTGATCAGACTCATCGCCTGCCGGGCGACGCGGTCGGCGTCGAAGCGCAGCAACGGCTCGCCCGCCTCGACCCGCTGGCCGATCTCGACCAGCAACTCGAGACCCGCGCCGTCGAGATTGACGGTATCCAGCCCCAGATGAATCAGCAGCTCGACGCCGTTCGCGCCGCGTAGCGTCACGGCGTGGGCGGTACGCGCGCACTGCACGACCTCGCCGGCACAGGGTGCGTGCAGGGTATCGCCCAGCGGGTCGATGGCCAGGCCGTCGCCGAGGGTGCCCTCGGCGAAGACCGGGTCGGGCACCGCATCGAGGGCGACGAGGACGCCGTCCACCGGTGCCTGTATGTCGAATGTTGAAGCCATGTTGCCTCCGGCGTTGTTGTTGTCGAGAAAGCTGTTGTCGAAAAAGAGGTGCGATATAGCCCTTCGCGGTCAGCGGGTCCGGGTCACCTTCTTCAGGTGACGCGGCTGATCGGGGTCGCTGCCACGCGCCGCGGCCAGCCCGGCGGCCATGATGTAGAAGCTCTGGATCACCGAAATCGGCTGCAGCGCCGCATGCCCGGCATCGACGAGCGTCAGTTCGCGCTGGGCGACGCTTTCGTCGGCGGCCAGCAGGACCCGCGCCCCGACGCTTCTCAACCATTCGGCGAGTTCGAGCAGGCCGGCCTGTTCGGGTCCCGGCGGGGCGAACACCAGCACCGGGTAGCCGGGGCCGATCAATGCCATCGGGCCATGCTTGACCTCGGCACCGCTGAACGGCTCGGCCTGGATGGCGCAGGTTTCCTTGAACTTGAGCGCCGCTTCCTGGGTGACGGCCAGCCCGGCGCCGCGGCCCACCACCATCAGTCGATCGGCGCCGCGCAGCGCCTCGATGGCCGGCGACCAGTCCTGCCCGGCCGCCGCGCGCAGCCGCTCGGGCAGCGCCTCGAGGGCGGCGAGCAACTCGCGGTCCCGGTTCCAGTGACCGAGCAACTGGGCGCAGGCCGACAGCGTGGCCAGGTAGCTCTTGGTCGCGGCGACGCTGCGCTCCTCGCCGGCGTAGAGCGGAATCTCGCGGTCGCTGGCCTCGCCCAGCGGCGAGCGCGGCGTGTTGACCAGCGCCAGCGTCTGCGCCCCGCCGGCGGCCAGCGCCTTTTGGGTCTCGATCAGGTCGGGGCTCTGGCCGGACTGCGAGATCGCCAGCGCCAATTGACCCTCGAGCCTCCATGGCGCCCGCGCCAGGGTGGTCAGCGACGGCGGTAGCGAGGCCACCGGTATGCCCCGGCTCTGCATGCATAGATAGGCGAAATAGCTGGCGGCATGATCGGAGCTGCCGCGCGCCACGGTGACCACGCCGCGCGGATCGCGTTGCCGCAGCCACTCGCCGAGCTCGGCCAGCGCTTCGGCGTTGCGGGTCAGTTGGCCGGCGATGCGCTCGGGGGCATTGCGCGCTTCGCTGAGCATCATCGAACTCATGAGTCATCTCCGGGGAGAATGGCTGAAGAACCGGCTGAGGAATCTGCGCGGGAATCGCCGCCGCCAGCGATGCGGCGGCCCTCGACGTAGACGGTGTCGACGGCCAGTTCGCGATCGAGCACGACCAGGTCGGCATGACAGCCGTCGGCCAGCCGGCCGCGTTGGTGAAGGCCGAGGAAGTCGGCGGGATGGCGCGACACGCGCTCGCTGGCCTCTGCCAGCGACAGGCCGATAGCGACCAGATTGCGCAGCGCCTGGTCCATGGTCAGGGTGCTGCCGGCGAGCGTGCCGTCGGCGAGGCGCACCCCGCCCAGGCACTTGGTAACCGCCTGTTCACCGAGCCGATACTCGCCGTCGGGCATGCCGGCGGCGGCGGTCGAGTCGGTGACCGCGTAGAGCCGCGGGATGCTTCTGAGCGCGACGCGAATCGCGCCGGGATGAACGTGCAGCAGATCGGGAATCAGCTCGGCGAAGTCGGCATGCGCCAGCGCCGCGCCGGCCATCCCCGGATGACGGTGATGCAGGCCGGTCATGGCGTTATAGAGATGCGTAAAACCGCAGGCGCCGTGTTCCATCGCCGCCACGCCCTGCTCGTAGGTGCCCAGGGTATGGCCGAGCTGCACGCGCACGCCGTGCTCGCTCAGATGGCGAATCAACGCATAGTGGCCGGAGAGCTCGGGTGCCAGGGTCACCAGGCGGATCGGCGCCAAGTCGCATAGCTCGTCGATCTCGGCGATCTCGCCGGGCCGGGCATAGGGCGGCTGGGCGCCGAGCTTGCCGGGATTGATGTAAGGGCCCTCGAGATGCACGCCGAGAATCCGCGCGCCCTCACCGGGGGGCTTCTCCATCAAGTCACCGATCTCGCCGAGTACCCGGCGCACCTCGGCGTCGGTGGCGGTCATGGTGGTGGCCAGCAGGCTGGTGGTGCCGAAGCGCGCATGAGTGCGGGCCAGGGTGGCTACCGCCTCGCCGCCCTCCATGGTGTCGGCGCCACCGCCGCCATGCACGTGAAGGTCGACGAAACCGGGCAGTACGTAGGGCGCGTCGTTATCCGCCGGGTCCGCCGGGGCGCCGTCGATGCCCACGATGCGGCCGTCTCGCCAGTGGATCTCGCCCAGGCGCCAGCCTTCGGGGGTGAGTATGTTGCCGTAACGCATTGGCTTACCTTTGCAATTGCGATTCGCTGTGGTCGTCGTATCGGCGGCTCTCTATCTACCGCGCCCGAAACTGCGCCTATCGGCCCGATGCAGCTCGGCTTTCTGTCTACCGCGCCCGAAACTGCGCGGCGCTATCGAGCTCGATGCAACTCGACCATGAAGTCGTAATAGTCGGTGCGACAGTAGGTAACGGTGAGCTCCGCCGGGCTGCCATCGGCGAGATAGCCCAACCGGGTGACCTTGAGCAACGCCTGGCCCTCGGGCACCTCGGCCAGCGCAGCGAGCTCGGCGTCGGCGTTGACTGCGGTGAGGTGCTGCAAGGCGCGCTCTACCGCCTTGCCACGCGCTTCCAGCGTCGCGTAGAGCGAACGCTCGACTTCCTCGGGCTCGGGCAGTACCGCTTCCGGCAGGCAGCTCTCCTCCACCGCCATCACCACGTCGTCGGCCAGGCGCAGACGCCTGAGCCGGGCGATCCGGGCGTCGCCGCGCAGCCCCAGGCGCAACGCCTCTTCGGTGCTCGGCGCTTCAAGGCGCCGCGACAGCCAGCGCGAACGCGGCGTGAATCCACGCTGAGCCAGTAGTTCCGAGAAGCTCGTCAGGCGGGTCAGCGGCTGATTGAAGCGCGGCGCGATGAACGTTCCCGAGCCATGGGTGCGCCGAATCAGGCCCTGCTCGGCGAGCCTTTCGAGCGCCTTGCGGGCGGTGATGCGCGAGATCTCCAGCGTCTCGGCAAGCGTTCGCTCCGAGGGCAGCGCCTCGCCGGCCTGCCAGGCGCCCGCCTCGATGGCGTCGCCCAGTTGCCGCGCCAGCTGGTGATAGAGCGGCGTCGCCAGGTCGGGATCGAGGGTGATGCGGGCAAAACGGGGATCCATGAACGATGCTTCTCCGCGAAGGATTGTCACTCTCGGTTAATAACCACTATAGATCCTGTTAAATACCAGTCAAATACCAATTGGTCTCATACTGGTATTTAATCCCGTAAAGTCGTGAAATTATCCGAAAAGCGCTTAGGCAGGCTGAAGAGGATGGCCTGAACGCCCGGAGACCGTGCGGCGATTGGCGGCGGCGGCCCGAATCCGTATAGTGGCTGCTCGTTCCCGCCAACTGTACCGACTCCCCCATGCTGCAGAACAACGCGCTGCTTTCGCAGCTCAAGCAACAGATCCGTGACACCACCCCGCGCGCCGAGGGTGTCATCAAGGCCACCGATCGCGGTTTCGGCTTCCTCGAGACCGACGACGGCGAGTCCTACTTCGTGCCGCCGCCCGCCATGAAGCAGGTGATTCACGGCGACCGCGTCGAGGCGATCATCAAGGAGGACGGCGACAAGAAGTCGGTGGAGCCGGAACGCCTGATCGAAGCCGGACTGGTCCGTTTCATCGCCCGCGTGCAGAAGCGCGACGGGCGGCTCGCGGTGGTTCCCGATCACCCCTCGATCAATAATGTGCTCAAGGCGCGCATCAAGCGCAGCCTCGACGAGGACAGTATCGCCGACGGCGACTGGGTCGTCGCCCGGCTGGTACGCCATCCGCTCAAGCCCGACGATCGGGCCTTCTTCAGCCAGATCGACGAGTTGATCGCCAAGCAGGATGACCCGGCGGTGCCCTGGCGGGTGACGCTGGCTCGCCACGCTCTCGAGCAGGCCTCGCCGCAAGCCGGCAACGATTGGCCGCTGGCCGACGAAGGGCTCGAGCGCGAAGATCTCACCGAGCGGGCGTTCTTCACCATCGACGGCGAAAAGACCCGTGACATGGACGATGCGTTGCATGTCGAGACGCGCGCCGAAGGCGGCTGGCGGCTGTGGGTGGCGATCGCCGACCCCACCGCCTACGTCGGCGAGCAACATGCCGCCGATCGCGAAGCCCGCGTGCGCGCTTTCACGGTCTACCTGCCGGGCCAGAACGTGACCATGCTGCCCGAGGTGCTGGCCGACGATCTGTGTTCGCTCAAGGAAGGCGAAAATCGCCCCTCGTTGGCCTGCACGCTGGATATCAACGCCGACGGCAGTCTCGGCGACTACCGGTTCTTCGCCGCCCATGTACGCTCGCACGCACGGCTGGTCTACGACGATGTCTCCGACTGGCTCGAGGGCCAGGGCGAGTGGACGCCGGGTGCCGGCATCGACGAGCAGCTCAAGGCGCTCGAGGCGCTGACCGAAGCGCGTAGTGCCTGGCGCGCCGAGCACGCATTGGTGTTCAAGGACCGCCCCGATTACGTATTCGATCTGGATGACGCCGGCAACGTGCTCGACGTGCGCATCGAGGGCCGGCGAATCGCCAATCGCATGATCGAGGAGTCGATGATCGCCGCCAATGCCTGCTGCGCGGACCTGCTCGCCGCCAAGGTCGGCCACGGCATCTTCAACGTGCATCGCGCCTTCGAACCCGAAAAGGCCGATGCCGCGCTCGAATTCCTCACCGCTCAGCAAATCGAGGTCGAACGCGAGGCGCTCACCGAACTGCCGCGCTATCGCGAACTCAAGCGTGCGCTGGAAAGCCGCGACGATGCCTGGCTGGATGCCCGCCTGCGGCGCTTCCAGGGCTTCACCAGCATGTCGGCCCAGCCCGGCCCGCACTTCGGCCTGGGGCTTGCCGCCTACGCCACCTGGACTTCGCCGATCCGCAAGTACGGGGACATGGTCAACCATCGATTGATCAAGGGCGTGCTCAAGGGCGAGCAGGCGCCGGCCGAAGCCAGTGAGGCATTGACCGAGCAGCTCACCGAGCGGCGTAAGCTCAATCGCATGGCCGAGCGCGACGTCAAAGACTGGCTCTATGTGCGCTACCTGACCCCGGCCGCCAAGGAGCAGCGCAGCTTCGATGCCGAAATCATCAACATCAACCGCGGCGGCATGCGCGTACGCCTGACCGCCAACGGCGCGACCGCCTTCGTGCCGGCGCCGCTGATGCATAGCGAACGCGACAAGGTGGCGATCGACGACAAGGAAGGCCGCATTCGCATCGCCGACGAGGAACGCTACAAGCTGGGCGATACACTCCAGGTGGTCTTGACCGAGGCCCGCGAGGAGACTCGCTCGCTGGTGGCGCGCCCGGCCGACTGAGCATGTTCAGCGCAGCAGGGAAGCGCACCAACGAAAACGGCGGACACCAAGGTGTCCGCCGTTTTTTGTACCTATCGCCTGCGCGATGATCAGGACGTCTCTTCAGGCTCCGCCTCCCGCGAGCTCAACAGATCGCCATGGCGGTATTCCTGGCCACAATCATGACAAATGTAACGGTGCGGCACCTTGAGCAGACGTTGCCACCAACGACGCTTGATCGGATAGATTCCGTAACTCTTACAACCCGGGCATCGCAGCACGATACGCCCTCCTGTAGCAAGACAAGCCTTTGTCCCGACGAGGTCCGTCATGATCGCGACGGCTCTCAGATATCTTCGATCACGATGACGGGGGCAAAACTTCGCTGCATGCCGTCCATATTGCGGATCGTATAGTCCCGGTCAGCCCCGACTTCGATGACGCAGCCTATCCGGGCGTTACGCTGCTCGGCTGTCTTCACGACGTGGTATCCGCCAGCCGGATCGCGGCTGACGACGAACTCCTGAATGGCGTATTCATTCCCGCCGCAGCTCGGGGCCGTGGTGATGGTGACCCGGTGGGATCGTCCGGGCTCGATCGACATCGTCTTGTGAATGTAGCCCGACCCGGCCAGCGCTCCCTCGCTGCGCCACTTGTTGACCAGGGTAGTCCCGGGGTCGCCGATCGTGTCCCCGGGCCGGGTTGTCGCATCGACGACGCTGACGTTGCCCATGGATGTGTAGGCCATTCGCCAGCCGCCCCCTACCGACACCGGAGAAATGACGCCCCGGGGTGCATTGAATTCCACCGTGATGTCCTGAGATGGCAACTGGTGGATGGTGTTGACCACGTAAATGTTGCGCGCGTAGGAGGCGTCCGTGCCGGTGGTTATGCGAATATCGGGACCGGGTTCGGCCTGGCAGTTGGCTTCGAAGTAGGCGTTGGTGAAGTTGACTCCTAGCAGGAAGACTACATCGGGATCGGACACGTCGAACTCGACGGCGATGCCTTCGTTGTATTCGAAGACGCTCTGCGGAAACGACACGTCATAGCCGTACTGCGCATAGAAGCCACGCCGGCAATACCAGGTGTAACAATGGTCTTCACAATGCACCGAGACGCCACGGAACTGGCGCGAGACGATAGCGGCCGCATTGAACCAACAATCCTTGAGACTCCAGTGAACCAGCCACTGCGCATCGCTGAAGATGTGGTAATTGGCCCGACCAAAGAAGACACGTTCGAAGAAAGCCTTGGCGATGGCGCCGGGTTGCTTGGCGGTGACCAGCTTGCCGAGTGAGCCGGGCGCGTTCTCGATGCTTAGATCCTTGACGAGACTGCCGTTACCGCAATTGATCAGCAGATCTCCCTTGCCGCTCAGTATCGTGGCACCGGCGCCACTGCCTATCAATTGACGACCCTCGATGTCCAGGCCCGAGACGACGATACGACCCGCGGGCAGATGACAGGCGCCGAAAACCACCAGGCAGGCATCGATGGCCGGCGTATCGTCGCGCCCGTCGTATCGCGCCCCGAACCAGTCGGCTTGAGGGGGGCCCGATAGACGCCTCACCCAGCGTCCTCTCGATGCCGAATGCGCGCTAAAGCACGTCCCGCCATCCTCGGCCCGATGACTATCGGCATCCCAATGAAAGATCCCTCCGCCCACCATCGAGTCGTCGTGAAAGCCCTTTACGGCCACCGCCTGGCCGTTCTCTAAACGCCGGGGCTCAAGCGTGCGCATCCGCTCGACGCTAGCGATGTCGATGATTCGCTCTTCCAAGGCCTCGGCGAGCGTACGTTGCCCTAAAGATGTCGTGACGCTAGCCGACGAGAGGGCCATATCGGTCTCCGGGCTGCCCGGTAAGCGTGCACCGTTCCCGGTTGCATGGGCCCGAGCCTCGCGCTCCAACACCGGCTCTGCCGCGACCAATGCCGCCCCGGCTCCCAGTGTGCGGAGCACGAGCATCCTCCGTGACGAGTCCATGCGATTCTCCGAACGGATCGACGCCGCTGTTTCAAGGTTATGAAGCTTCGAGGCTATGAGGTCGGCGCGCGAACGACGGAATCGACACCGCGGCTCTCGACGCCAAACGGAGCAGCCTGCGCTTTCAGCAATGTCCAGCAGATCGTGCACAACCCCAGATAACCGGCCAGCCCGCGTGAATCACGTAGCAACGACTGACTGAGACCGAAATCGATGAAGGCCACGACGATCACGATGCCGGAAAGCGCCAGCGTGCGTTGCCAAGCCCGTTTGGCAGACCGTAGATGGCGGGAGAACAATAGCAAGGGCACGCCATACAGCCCCGCCAGGCTGAGCACTCCCAGCATGCCGCGGCGAGCGGCCGTATCGATGAAATCACTTTGCAACTGGTCGTAGTCACTGACACCACGATCCAGTTCACCGGTCACGATACGTGCATCGCGCGCCGCCTCGAGCCTGTCCTCTCCCCACCCGGTAACGGGCCTGTCGGCGAACAGCGCGAGTCCGCCACGCCACATTTCCAGGCGCAATCCCAGCGAAGTAGCGGTCTCCCCCGCCATGTAATAGCGCTGAACGTCATCCACGGCCAAAACCAGCCGAGCAGCGACACCGGTCTGTGGCAGACAAACCACCAGGATCAGCAACGTGCCCAATATTATGAACGGCCCCCGTACATGCCGCATGGGCAAGAATGGCTTGAAGCTGCGGTAGATCAGCCAGAACAGCAGCGGCAAGGCAACCCAGCCGCCTCGCGTGCCAGACAGTAACGAAGCGACAAACCCCGAACAGGCCGCGACGCCGAGCATTACGGTCAGCCAGCGCGCCCGTCTTCGGCTGCTTCCCAGCCGCCCGAGCATGGCAATCAGCGACAGGGCGCCTAACAACAACGCCAGATTACCGAAGGGGATGGCATTCATTGAATTGTCGGCACGCGCCAGCCCGATCCAGCCGCGTTCGTAACAAGCGATAGCACCCGCACCAAGGGTGGCCGTCAACAGGCCCAACAGCCAACCGCGCGCGCTCGGTGTATGGCACCGCAGCCAGACCAGTAGCCCCGCAGCCAGTGCCGGCCATAGCGGCAACCATCGACCATCGCCGCCTAGTGGCTGCGGCCAGACGCCGCTACGCAGCACATCGACAAGCCAAACGCCAGCAAAGACCAGCAGCGCCAGCAGCAGAAGGCCATCCTCACGGTCCAGCCGGGCTTGGCAGCGGCCGAGCGTCGCGAGGAACCCCACCGATGCCGCAAGTAAAGCCGCCAGTGGCAGGACGGCGAACCCCCAATACCAGACGATCAACAGGGCGACGAAGCCGCCGACCAGAAAAGTATTGATGGCCGACCAGACTCCCCCGGGACTTCCTCCAAGCGATGCAGAAGGCCTGGTGGCACCGCGAAGAAACCGATCGTCGTGTCGCGTTACGATCAAGTTCATGTCGGCAACGTCCCTTTCTCTCGCTCAGCCATCGGCACGGATCTACTTCCCCGTGACCCGTCATGCATGTGCGGCCATTCGCTTGAAGATGTCATTGCGCAACAGCAGCTCTTCGTAGCGGCCGGCATCGACGACGCGACCTTGATCGATAAGATAGATACAATCGCACTGCTTAACCGTGGCCAGCCGGTGGGCAATGATGATGGTGGTCTTCTTGCCCGAGAAGTCATGGACCGCATCCATTACCAACTTCTCGGTAATGCCGTCCAGTGCACTGGTGGCCTCGTCCAGGACCAGAACCTCGGCGTCACTATAGAGAGCTCGAGCGATACCGATGCGCTGGCGCTGACCGCCGGAGAGCTGCACGCCTCGCTCGCCCACCCGGGTATGGATACCCTCGGGTAGTTCGTTCAAAAGCCCATCCAGATGCGCCATGCTGGCCGCTCGGCACACCCGAACGTCGTCAATAGACTCTGGCGGTAGGCCGAAGGCGATATTTTCGCGGATCGTCGCGTCGGTCAGGAAGATGTGCTGGGGCACAAACCCCAGTGTGTTCTGCCAGGCGCGCATATCACCCTTCTCGAGCGGCTGGCCGTCAATCAACAGCCTGCCCGTGCTGGGCTTGATCAACCCCAGCAGCATGTCGATCGTGGTCGACTTGCCGGATCCCGAGGCGCCGACCAGGCCAATGACGCGATTGGCGGGTATCTCCAGGGTAAGCCCGTCCAAGGCCGGATCCTGCTTATTGGGGTAGGTGAAGACGATATCCTGCATCGCAATGGAGTGCTGCGGAACCCAGCGTCCCACATCGACGGGGACGTCGTTATCTTCGTTGACCCCTGCCACACTCGCCCGCAAGTCGTCGCGCAGGGTGTCGAACGCGGCCAGTGCGCCACGGATTTGCGATACGCTGGAATACACCTGCTGGAAGGCCGGTAATAGCTTGAAGCCCGCCAGGGCATACACGGACAGCACCGGCAGAATACTGCCGAGGTTGCCCTGGTAGGTCGCCAGCAGATAGAGCACGAGAAAGATGACGCTACCGAACGCGACCAGTTCCATGGCATAGCGCGGAGCCTGGCTGAGCGCCTGATTGACCCCCTGGGCATCGGCAAAATAGCCACTGGCCTCGGAAAAGCGCCGAGTGAATATTCGCTGACGGCCAAGCACCAGTGCATCCTTGATGCCGCCAAAACCCTCTATGATCAGTTTGTAACGCTGGGTCTGGGCTTCCGAAATAGCCGTGCCATTGGCGATCAGCCGACGACGAACCGTCGCGTAAAGCAACAGGTAAGCCACGATGAAAACCACGAGTCCCACTATCGCCACCAGTGGGTTGTAGATGAATATCGCCATCAGCATGAAGATCGCCATCACCAGCTTGGCGTTCATCAGCATTAACGGGTTGATGACGCTCAAGGTGATGCGCTGACATTCCTGGGTGATCTTGTTGGTCAGCTGGCTGGTATTACCAGCAGCGTGAAAAGTCCAAGGTTGATACATGTAATGCTTGAAAAGACGATTGCCCAACTCCACACCCACTCGTGCACCGTAGAGAGACAGCCGCCAGATGGTAACCATCGATATAAGCGCCGCGAGGGTCAGCATCAAAAGCACGCCGACACCCACCCACAGCAGAAAGCTCGTCGGCGAGCCGGCCCCGGTCGCACGATAGATATCGGCTATCAGCCCCTCGCCTTGGAGCCGGCTCATGTCACCGACCAGCGCCATGAAGGGGCCTATCGAAACCACGCCGACGATCTCTGCAAAAGCCATCAGGGTAACGAGGATTTGCAACTTAAGGAGTTTCTTGCGCTGTTCGTCTGTCAACAGCGAATAAAGTTCAGCGAGGCTCTTAATCATAATATCGACGACCTAGGCAGAAGCTGGAATGATTTTATCTTCAGAAAAACAAGATCCCAGGTAGTTATCTCTGTATTGCAAGTGCCGGGATCACGCCATCTAGCGCGAGCCAAACCCCGTCAGTAGCGTCTTGATCGTGCGCATTACAATCAATAAATCGAGCCAGAAGGAAACATGCTTGATGTAGTAAAAATCGTATTCCAGCTTTTCGATCATTCCATCGACATCGGCGGCGTAACCCTGCATCACCTGCGCCCAGCCGGAAATGCCGGGACGAACGACGTGGCGGTAGTGGAAGAAGGGAACGTCCTTACCGTACCACTCGGTGAGTTCCATCGACTCGGGGCGCGGCCCGATCAAGCTCATGTCGCCCTTCAGCACGTTGAACAACTGTGGAAGCTCGTCGAGGCGATACTTGCGGATCACTTTACCCACCCGAGTCACGCGAGGATCTACGCCCGCTTCGGTGAACCCACGCCCTACACGGTCGGTGTACATGCTGCGGAATTTGTAGACCGTGAACTGCCGGCAGCAGAGCCCCATACGACGCTGTTTGAAGATAGCCGGGCCGGGACTGTCCAGGCGGATGGCAAGCGAGGTGAGTGCCATGAGCGGCAGTGCCAGTGGCATGATTGCCAGTACCGACAGGATATCCAACCCTCGCTTGACGACCTCGTAGCCTTCGTGGGGAGAGAGGCTACCGTGACGGACCTCGTCGGGCAGCTGGTCGAGGGCGACCTTGCCACTGATGAGCTCGAGCGCCCGGCTCGGCGTATAGACGGGGATGCGATGAATCGTGCACTGTCCCAGGAAGCGCTTCCAGGCATCGCTCAAGTCCGCCTGCATGTCGGCTACCACCGCATCGACGCGCACACGGTTCAGGTTGGGCACATCGAGCAGGCACCAGCCCGCCCCCGGCTGCTGGCACAGTGCGCTGGCACGACCGAAGGGCACGATGGCGATCAGCGGTTTTCCAGCCTGCGCCAGCATGTGGCAGCTCATCCAGCCAGCGGCGCTGGCCAGAATAAAGCTGACCAGTACGTAGTTGCCGTCAAAGTCGATGCGAAGCAGTGCAAGCCCCGCTGCAGACAGGCCATAGCAAAGCGTCAGGCCGGGGACGATCAATACGGCGGCCTTGACCTCCGGTAGCCGGGAAAGGCGCTGTACGGCCAGCCCCGCGACCAGGTAACTCAGCGACGCTAGTCCAGCACCCAGCCATTGCTCGACGCTCATCCCCTCCCAGAACCCCCAACCCCACATCAGCAGTGCCGGAACGACTACGGCTACCGCCCACCCCATGACGAGATGCACGCCCGGGTGCAAGAAGAGCCGCTCCAAGGGACGCACATGGCGGCGTTGCTGATCCAGCCATTCATCCTGCAGCGTCTCGACCTGCATGGGACTGCCGAGACTCCCTGCCGTCGGGCTCCATCCCGTAGCCGAGTGATTTAGATGCTTCTTGATATGCGCCAACATTGTGCCTCCCTGCTGTATAAGCCATCAGCACGGTGATAGGGAAAAACTTGAATCCTGGACCGGCATGGCGTGTCAAACGCCCACACCCGGCGCTTGCTGCGTTACAGTGCGAACCACGAATCGCGACCGTGCCGTCCGGCGTGTTGAGCTTCGCTTTACCCTTGTGACGAGAGACGAGCGTCTATCGAGCTAGAAGACCTCGATCAGGTCGTGCTTCTGCCACTTGGCGAGGTAGTCTTCGACCAGCGCCAGCGGCAGTCCGACCTTTCTGGCCAGCAGATTCATGCTGGTAGGCCGGGATAGCGTTGGAATGGTATCCATGAGCAACCGCAGGCGGCGGCGTTGCTCATCAGGGGCATCGCCGAAGGCCACCTGCCCGGGGTCGACGTAAAGGTCGTATCGCGGATGGGAAAGGCAGATGTTCCCCGAAAAGCGTTTGCGAACCACGGCGCTTGTCTCCAGGATCTCGACCGCCGCCAGCAGCGTCGTCACCGCCTCCTCCAGGCACGCCTTGTCCATCAGCTCGAAGCTGTCCCGGTCGGTGTGATATTCGGGATAGGGATAGCGCGACAACGAGGCCATGGGGATGCCGTAGGCTTCCCAGATATATTCGTCATTGAGCAGCACGCTTTCGAACTCACCGGTGTGGTGCCGGTATCCCGAGCGCTCCAGAGCGTCGGCAAGCGCGAGTTCGATGTTGGCTTGCTGATGCCGCGAGAACTGCAGCGCCAGTTCCGTGGGTGAACCCAGCATTTCCAGCATGACGCCTTCCAAGAGGCGCTCCCGCTCCTCGGTGGGCAAGCGCCCCAGGTAATATTCGTTGCCGATGATTCCCGGTGCCAGCACCAGGCGATAGCTGAAGTTGAGCGGCTGAGAGCGCTTGCGCAGCACATCGAACAACGCGACCCCCACCGCCACGCCCGAGAGACCATCATTGGCCACGCCGGGATGATCCAGGTTGGCCCCGAAAACGATCGTCTCTTCAGAACGGCCTTCAAGCGTATAGTCGAGCACACGCAGCGTGCCGGGCTCTTCCCGGGTCTCGATGACGACCTGATAGTCGCCCTCTTCCAGATCATCGTAGAAACGACGCGGGACGCAGAACCCCCAATCGCGCTCCCAACTGCGGAATAGCTGGCGGAAATGGAATGGGATCGCGTCCGGATAGCGATGATCGAAATGCAGGTGACGGCGTAGCTCCTCGCGTGTGACGGTGCCGGAAAACGATTCCGACAGCGCCATTACCGCCAGCGGATGATGCAGGCCGTCGTAGATCGTCTCGCCCCGGTAATCGATACGCGCCGCCACCACATCCCACTTGGGCGGGATCGCCCAGCCGTTATAGTTGTCGCTCGCGGGGTAGCTGTGCTCGCGAAACGCCAGAATGTCCTGCATATAAGCGATGGTGGCGTCGTAATCGCTGGAACAGACCACGCGATTGAGCGGCGTCAGGTCCGCCAGCAGTTTCAGCATGTCGTACATTCACGCACCCTCTTCAGGTTCAGGCATTGCGACTGACGTAGCGGCCCACTGGAATGCATCCAGCCCCGCCGCAGCGCTGAACGGCACATCGTTGGTGTCCAGCCGGGGCAGCGATAAGGGATCATTTCGCGAGAGATCGGCCAGGCCCACCTCGACGGTCAAACCCATGGCGCACTGCTTCTCCCTGAGGATTTCCAGCAGCGAAGCGTTGTAACCGCCGTACGGATAGCACATCACCCAATCCTGCGTGGGTACGCCCAGCTCGCCTAAGAAGTCCAGGCTGCGCTCGATTTCCTGGCGCTGTTCGACGGGAGACAGCGTGTTCAACCAGCGATGCTGGTCGCCGTGGCTACCGATGCACATGCCCGCATCATGGAGCTCGCGCAATTGCGCCTTGCCCATGTACAGCGACTCGGCGAAACCCTTTTCGTCGGCCGTGACAAAGCGCTGGAATAATTGATCGACGATTTCGCTGCGCAGCGCCTGGGGCAGCCCTTTTTGCAAAATGCGCTTGATGAAGGTCACGTCCGGCGTGTCATAGCGGCTTTCATTCGAATAAAGCCGGTAATAGTCGGCGTTGGGTTTCAGGTCATGGCGGACACGATGAACGTCCAGCAGCGCGAATATCTCACAGACCAGTTGGCGTGGATCGACCCCGCTGGCAAGGACGAAATGGATCTTGTTGACGTCGAGGACACGGCCGTCGAGAACCGCGCAGGCGGGCGGAAAGAAACTCCCCTGCATGCCCCGCGCCACGAGTTCCGGGAGGACATGGTCGTAATGATCCATATAGCCGTCGTCGAACGTCAACAGGGCGGCCCTGCTGGGCAAGTCCCCTTCGCCGCGCATCGCGGCTATCACATCCTGCGTGCGTACGATCCGGTAATGCTGCTCGAGGAAGTCCAGTTGACCGCGGAAGTTGTCCAGTTCCAGCCCCTTGAGCGTCGGGTAGCGCGATCCGGCTATCGGACGGACATAGTGATACATCACGATCAGCAACGAGTCGGTCATTGTGCTTGTTCCTTGTGTTCGCCCCTCACCAGGCACTGAGACCGCCATCCACGTTCAATTCCTGCCCGGTTACGTAGCGCGAGGCATCCGAAGCCAGGTAGATGAGCGCCCCCGTCAGCTCTTCGGGACGCCCCATGCGCTGCATGGGCACCCGAGCGGAGTAGCGGCGCTGAAATTCCGCGTTCTGGCCGCTTGCCACGCCGCCGGGGATCAGCGTATTGACGCGTATCCCGTGGCTCGCCCAGAGCGTTGCCAGATAACGCGCCAGGCCCGCCACGCCCGCCTTCGAGGCGGCATAGACCGGCGGCGTATTGATCGCCACTCCCAGGTATTCCGAACCCCGGTAGATCGATGGATCGCAGCCCAGCTGGCCGTAGATCGAGCCGGTATGGATGATGCTGCCACCGCTACCCTGGGCGATCATTTGTCGTCCGATCGCACGCGACACCATGAAGACGCCGTCCAGATTGACGGCCATGATCTTGCGCCATTCTTCGAGCGCGTAGGTCTCGGCTGGCGCGAAGAAGGCCTGAAGATCGTCCGATTTGCTGGCGGCGTTGTTGTGCAGGATGTCGATCCTTCCGAAGTATGCAACGGTGCGTGCTACCAGGGTTTCGACGGATGCCTCGCTGGCCACGTCGCACTCCAGGCCGATGCAGTCGACTCGGTACTCGTCGGCGATTCGGCGGGCCAGCTCGTCGGCCGCTTCGCCGTCGAGATCGGCGATTGCGACGCTGGCGCCGAATTCGGCCAGGGCGCGACAGAAATGCTGGCCGAGAATACCCAGACCACCGGTGACGACGGCAACCTTGCCCTCCAGATCAAACAACCGCCTGTAGCTGAGCGTCATCGATCGACACCTCCTGGTTGGTCTGCAGAGCACGGTTGCCGGCAATCAATGTCTTGAGCACCCAAACGGTCGTTTCAGCGGACTCGCTCGGACGCCCGAATTCGACCATCGCGGCGAACTCGCTGAGTAAACGCCGGAACATCGAGAAATTGTCGGTAATGTCATGCTGGCTGTGGCAGCGGGAGCCGAGGACATCGACGCGAAAGATCGGCGGTGCATCACCCAGCGCATCGACGGTGACAAGCGTTCCGTCGTCCATCGTGATCGCCAGTGACTGATGGCGGCTCGCGAGTGCGCGAATGGCAACCGGGCGGGCCTGTACCAGCGGAAAGATCGCATCCAGCATGTGGACGCCATAGCGGGCCCAGTCGTTGACGATGGTTCCGCGCAACACATGCAGTTGCCCGTAATCGGCGATGCCAGCCTTGATGACATCGAGCTCCCAGGCGTACCGCATGCTCGAACAGGACATCAGCTTGCCCGTCTCGAGAAAGGGCCTGAAATAATCGAGCTCGACGGTGTCGAGCGTCAGAGGTTTGTCGATGAACACCGGAATGCCGGCTTCGAGAAACGGCTCGGCCAACCTGCGATGCGACGCGGCGTCGTCGCGGGCGATGATCACCGCATCGACCTGGCCGAGCATCTCGCTGGGGCTGGCCACGGCGGTGGCGATATTCGCGGCCCGGCACAGGGCCTGGGTCACCGCCGCATCCTGGGTCCAGGCGCAGGTGACACGCAGCCCCTCGACCCCGAAGTCGGAGGCGTGCCGCCGGCGTACATAGTCGTAGATGACCGGCCAGCCGGCTTCGCGCAGACCGGCATCCGAATAGCCGTTAATGATTGACGAGTAAGAAAACGGATGGCCGTTACCCGGGCTATGCCCGAGGATCCCTACATTTATAGCCATGAACTGCCCCTTAAGGAATTCAGACATGAACTCCTGCCAAGCCGATTACCAGATGGCCCAGCCGCCATCGACGCAAAGATTTTGCCCAGTCATGTAACTGCCGGCATCGCTTGCCAGCAACGCGACCGCCCCCTTTAGTTCGTCGGGCTCACCCAAGCGTCCTAGCGGAGCCTTATCCTTGAGACGTTGCATGAAGCTCTCGTTGTCCTGAGTCACGGCATGTGGGAAAGCGCCCGGGCTTATCGCATTGACACGGATTGCGTCGGGGGAAAGAAAGCTGGCGAGATAACGGGTAAATTGCAGCACGCCGGCCTTGGCAGCACCGTAACTAGGAGGGTTGGCATGGTCGGTCCCGGCGTATAAGCGGTAGTCGGGTGCTATATGGCCGTACATCGAGGCGATGTTGACGATACAACCTCGATGCTCCTTGATCAGGGGATGAAAGTTCTTAACCATGCGAAACACGGCATTGAGGCTGATATCCACGTCGTAGTACCAGTCCTCTTCATCGATGCTTTGCCAGCTATTCTTGCGCCCTGACCAGGCATTGTTCACCAGAATATCTAGCCCGCCACACTCGCTGCCGATTCGATCAACGCATGCCTTGACCGAATCGATGTCGGTAACGTCCAGCGCGACACCACGATGCTCGCCTTCAGGAAAGCTTTCGCGGAGCCGTTGCGCGGCATGGACACAAGAATCGCCATCGCGGCTCGCCACCACCACACTGGCCCCTAGCTCAGCCAAGGCTTCGCCCATGGCCATCCCCAGATAGCCGGCACCGCCGCTAATCAGCGCCGTGCGGCCTGACAGGTCGAACAAGTCATGCAGTGATCTGTTCATGATCAATTCCTTTCACCAAGTATTCGGCAATCATGAAATCTTCAAGTGTGTCGATATCCAGCGACCAGCGACCGTCGACCACTACTGCCCCCATGCGACCGAAGAGCAATGCCTCACAGCTTGCATGTAAACGGTCGAGACGAAAGGCGTAAACATCGCCACTGAGTTGATAAGCCTCCGGCAAGGCCTGCCGGGGCAGCCAAGGTATAGCCCCTTCGATAAAGGTTTGGAGCTCTCCTTGAGAGAGCTTCCAGGCTCGATGGGGATTGAGTTCAGCAGGTTTGAACGTCGCCACAGAGTCCAAGCCTTCAGCGAGACGCTTCAGGCATTGGTGGATGAATTCTGGTCTTCGAAATGGACTAGTTGGTTCGAGCAATAATCCATAAGGCGCGCGCTCTCCCTCGGCCTTTAGGCGCTCCGCCAAGTCTACGACCGTGTCGAGCACGCGGGACGTGTCGGTGGCGAGCGGCGAGGGACGCCACATGACTTCTGCGCCACAGAGCCCGGCTACATTGGCGATTTCATGATCATCGGTGGAGACTATGACTCTATCTATGACCTCAACGTCAAGAGCCATCCGTATTGTCCAGTCGATCAAGGGTCGACCGCCGAGATCACGTATATTTTTGCCGGGAACTGACTTACTGCCGCCACGGGCAGGAATGATAGCTATAACTCTTTTTTCACCGACCATGGATTTACTCGAATATAAATAGATAAGCAATAGTTTTATTAACCATAACTATCAAGATTAACTAAACTATCAAGCCGATTTTATTTGCGAAATAGTTTCACAGTATTGCCGCCATTCACCCGTATCCAGCCAGGCTTTTTCACTAATCGGGTATACTCCGACCCGACCGCCACGGCTTCGCACCTCATCTATTAGTTGCGTTAAATGGTAGAATTCGTTTTCTGGAATCAATGAAATCACCGAGGAGCGCAGGATATATAGGCCAGTATTCACCATGAAATCGTAATGTGGCTTTTCACGCATAGCACAGAGTTGGCCATTATCTACTATATCGCAAATGCCGTAGGGAATATCATATGAGCGCATGGAAACGACTACTGTAATGTCGTTTTCTTCCCGACGGTGGTGCTCGACCATGGCATGATAGTCCGCCTTTATAATGACGTCGCAATTGGTAACGATGACATCGCCGGACACTTTTCCATTCAAGGCACACAGGCTGCCACCGGTGCCCAACGGTTTATCCTCGTAGATGTAGTCGACGCGATAGTTAGGCTCCAGTTCATCGAAATAGGCCTTTATCATCTTCGATTTGTAATTCACCGAAAGATAGAACTGATCGACGCCATATTCGACGAATGAATCGAGTATGACCTCTATGGCCGTTTTCTCACCGACGGGTATCAGTGGCTTGGGTAACACGTTCGTGAATGGCGCCAACCGGCTACCCTTGCCTCCCGCCATGACGATGACGGGCAAATTCTGAAGCGTACGCTGATGGCTCTCTATCTCGTCTGCGCACAGCGTTTCCCAGAAATGAGCATCAATGACGCGGCCCTGATCGTCGATGACCGGGGCCGCGGTGATCTGCAGCCGCTGCATGGCCTGCTTGATGACGTCCCTGTCTTCCCCGGCCTTGACCACATAGGGCGAGGTATTACACACCTGGCCGACCTGTCCGCCCAGATCTCCCCCGCCGAGTATCCAGCGACGCACGTCCCCGTCCGTCAGCGTACCCAGTAACTGGCCGTCTTCGTCGGTGACGAAAAGTACCTTGCGCCGGGTCTCTTCCAACTGATGAAGTGCGTCCAGCACATTGCGCTGAGGGCTGGTCATAAGGTTTTCGAACATACGGCCTCCTCGCAGGCGCTCTCGGCGAAGGGCGCACTGACGAATCGCTTTTTCAGGGGGTGATCCAGGGGGATCTTCTTGAGTCTTTCCTTGATCCGGTGCGACGCCGTGCCATCCGCGTAACGGTCGTACGGGTTTTTCAGGCCTTTCAGCGACTCGCGGAAGGCTGCGCTCAGCGCTTGCTCGATGCCGGCGCGGATCGCCTCGAAGTCATTGTCGACGCTAATCACATTGACAGCCGCCAGGCGTCCTTCCTGCCGCGTTCCTATGTTGACGACGGGTAGTTCGAACGAAGGGGCCTCCAGCAATCCGCTGGATGAGTTGCCGATCATGACGTCGAGATGGCGCAGGCAACTGAGATAGACGCGCTGTCCCAGATTGTCGTGAAGCTGGGCCCGATGAGAGCGCTGCCTGCACCATTCGGCCAGGTGCGCATTGATCGAGCGCCCCTGGCTATCGGCGTTGGCCTTGGTAAAGACAACATCCAGCCCATCGAATGCATCCAGCGCTTCGAGTAGCGCTGCCAACGAAGCCGCCGATGACCCTTCGATCTCCCCGGTTACCGGGTGATAGGTGATCAGTGCCGTGGGACGAATCAGAGGTCTTCCGAGAGCCTCGGTCAGCGCCTGCCGATCGAGCAATTCACCACGATAGATATGATCCAGCCCCGGAGCACCGTAATTGAAGGTGGCATCGGATAGCTCGCCCATTTGCAGGATGCGCCGCCGGTAGACCTCGGTCGCCGGAAAATGAAAGGTGGCGAGCTTGGTCACCGCGTGGCGGAAGTATTCGTCCAGGGCGCCCTGGCTGGTCTCACCGCCATGCAGGTGTGCAACCGGAATGCCCTGCACGACGGCGGCCAGGGCCACGGGCACGATTTCGAAGCGATCGCCCAGTACTACCACGATATCCGGTCGATCTTCCGCCAAGGCATCGCCACTGGCGAGTAGCGCCAATCCCATCGCCTTGGTCATCGCAAGTCGGCTATCCGAGGACAGCAGAATTTCCATCCGCCGACGAACCGTAAAGCCATCCTTCTCGATTTCCCGAACCGTAGAGCCGAACTCAGCGGAGAGGTGCGTTCCGGTAACCGCCAGCATCAACTCCAGCTCGGGGTCCCCCTCGATTTCGCGCAGAAGCCAGTACAATAGCCCGTAATCCGCGCGGGTCGTGGTCAGCACCCAGATTCGACGACGCATCATGCCAGATCCTTCCAGTCGAGGAGCTCGTCGCTGCGGATGGCGCGAGCTGCATGTCTACCCACTACGGCCTCGAGCAAGGCCGGGGACAGTCCCGAGCCGGGGCGTTTGATGGTCAGGTCGGCACGCGTCAGCCTCTCGCCGGCGGCAATATCCCGGCCTACGGCGATGCTTTTGCGAACGACCTGCATGTTCTGTATTTCGCAGGGAGCAGGGCGCTTTAGTCCATCGCCATGGGCAAGCTCGACATGGCGAATCGCCTCGACCATCGCACCAAAGCCCTGGGGGTCCAGGGAAGATGCGTGATCTGGACCATCCAGCGTCGTATCGAGCGTGAAGTGCTTTTCTATGACCTGGGCGCCCATGGCCACGGCAGCTATCGCCATCTCGATCCCTGCCGTGTGATCCGAGTAACCGACCTTGGTACCGAAGGCTCGCCGCAGGGTCTGCATCGCCGAGAGATTGATTTCCGCATAAGGCGCTGGATATTCGGTGACGCAGTGCAAAAGCGTGACATCCAGCGCTCCAGCGTTTTCCAGTCCTCTTACCGCCGCTGCCACCTCTTCCAACCAGCACATGCCGGTGGAAAGAATGATCGGCTTGCCGTAAGCGGCGATCCTTTCGAGCAAGGGTCTATTGGTAATTTCGCCTGAAGGTATCTTGAAGACGCGCATGCCCAACTCGTTTAGAAAATCAGCGCTGAGCTCATCGAAGGGGCTGGAAAGAAACTCGATGCCACGCTCGCGGCAATACCCATGTAGTCGGTGAAATTCCTCTTCGGTGAGCTCGAGCTTCTTTAGCAACTCATATTGCGTCTCGACCGGAGAATGCGCCTTTCGCTGATAACGCGCCGTTTCAGCACCACGGGTAGCCAGGCGATCAGCCTTGAAAGTCTGAAACTTTATGGCATCGGCACCGCACTCAAGGGCCTTGTCGATTAATTGCAGTGCTTGCACCACCGAGCCATTATGATTGACGCCCGCCTCGGCGATTACAAAGGTAGCGGCTGATTCCTTCATGCGATTCTCCTTGCCGGGGTACCGACATACACGCCGGGCTCGTTGATATCCCCAATCACTGTTGCACCGGCACCGATCAAGACCCCGGGGCAGACTTTTACCGAGTGGATCAAATTGGCACCGGTGCCGATCATGCAGTGATCGCCGATTCGTACCCCACCGCTCAGCGTTGCGCCGGGGGCTACATGCACGTCATCACCCAATACGCAATCGTGATCCACCGTCGCGTGGGTATTGATAATGCAGGCGCGCCCCAAGCGACTTCCGGTAATCAGCACGGCTCCATCCAGCACAACGCTGCCATTGCCACTGATAACGTCGTCATGCACGGTAGCGGTTCGGGCATAAAGTGGCGGAAAGTTGAAGCCAACGACCTGGTAACTATTCATCAGTGTTAAGCGAGACGTACTGATAGAGGTTTTGCCTAACCCCATTAGCGCAGTCGTACCAATCGCATCCTCTTTCATGGTGAGATAATCTTGGTCCGACCCTAGATAAGCCACCGGCATGCCATCCTCTTCCCTGGGAGCGATATAACCGCGTACCTTATGACGCAAAGATAATAGACAGGTGATCAACACTCGAGCGTGCCCCCCGCCGCCAACGATGCAAAAGTCGGTCATATAAATCCGGTTATTTACTAGATATTGTAAATATTGGTCTTGTAGCGTGACAGGTTATCAGCATCGCTGAACCAGGCGATGGTATGTTCAAGACCACGACGTAGCCCCTCGACCCCTCCAAACTCGGCATGATGACCCAGCAGCCTGCCGGCTTTTTCGGTACATGCCCAGAGTCGCTCGACTTCACTGGCCGAAGGCCGCAAGCGTTCTTCGTCGGTGGTAATCGTTATTTGACGGCCCATCAGGTCCGCAATCATACCCACCGTATCGCCGATACTTATCTCGAATCCGCTTCCCACGTTGATGACTTCCCCGATGGCTTCATCACACTCGGCTACACGCACGAAACCGGAAACGGTGTCGTCGACATAATTGAAATCCCGTGTTGGATGAAGTGAGCCGAGATGGATCTGCTCTTTTCCCGCCGCTATCTGGGAAATGATGGTGGGTATAACCGCTCGCGCCGATTGCCTGGGCCCATAGGTATTGAAAGGTCGTATTACCGCTATCGGCGTATCGAAGGAGCGATGGAAGGACAAGGCCATCTGGTCGGCACCGATCTTCGATGCGGAGTAAGGCGATTGACCAAAGAGCGGGTGCTCTTCGGTAATCGGCACTTGGCGTGCCGTACCGTATACTTCGCTGGTCGAAGTATGCACCACCTTCTCGACATTCAGATCGCGAGCAGCCTGAATGATGTTCAAGGTTCCCTTTATATTGGTATCAATATACGTGTCGGGGGAGTGGTATGAGTAAGGAATCGCTATCAAGGCTGCCAGGTGAAGAACGATGTCACAGCCTTGGACGGCCTTGCGGACTCCGTTAGGGTCCCGGATATCCCCGGCGACGACCTCCAGTTGGCTGCGGGTTTCCTCAGGCGCCGTATCGAGCCATCCCCAGCTATTGAAGGAGTTGTACATGACGAAGGCTCGAACGTCGTGGCCTGCACGGACCAGCGTTTCGGTGAGGTGTGACCCGATAAAGCCATCGGCCCCTGTAACCAGTATTTTTTTGCCGTACAGATCCATTTCATAGCCCTTGAATGCAACAAATGCGTAGAAACTGCGTAATGCTGAATAACGACAACCGAAGTCGCTGGCTATCAGTAATATTTAGGCGGTTTATTAAACTAACTAATTCAGACCACGCTACCGCCCGGAGACCTCTAGCAAGGCCTCAACATCAATTAGAGAGAATTTTATTAATTTCACTTAAGCCACAGTTACGAAACACCCCCCAACAACTACACATGGTTACACAAGAACCGAGACTCTACACGCTCAATTAGTTACCGAATAAGCGGTAGTCGCCGGCAATTCAAAAACAGAATTTCTCTCAGAAACCTAGCGACACAGCCATGATCGGCCTGCTATATTTTAGCTAGTCAAAATTAATACAGATAAATTTGGGTATTAAAAAAACAAGCAACGAAATTAAAACCTCTAATGACCAAAAGAGGGTAAGAAAACTGGCAGGCCCGTTAAAAGAAAAGTCGCTCTGTCCGTCATCGGTCGCTACTGACCGCCAGTAGCAGCTGCCATCAAAGAATCCTGATTCGTTGCCAGGTGCATTACCTGCTCAAGTACAGTGCAAGTCTTGGTAAGCTCATCCCTAGTCAACGTGGGATGCACCAGAAACATCATGCTGGTTTCTCCCAACTCTCTAGCAACCGGCAACGGTGTCAGTGGTCTCCATCCCGTGCCATCGAAGGCTTTTTCCCGGTAGACCTCTGAACATGAGCCAGAGAAGCAAGGCACGCCCCGGGCGTTGATTTCGTCGACGATACGATCCCGGTTCCATGCGGGATCGAGCAACTCGGGTTCAACAAAGACATAGCACTTATACGCCGCGTGCTCGACATCCTGGGGCACGCGGGGCACACGTAGCCCCTGGCATCGAATTGCACAGTCCCAAATGCGCTGCGCATTCGCCTGACGCTGTAGTGTCCAACCCGGCAAGCGGCCCAACTGTATTCGGCCAATCGCCGACTGCATCTCGGTCAAACGCCAGTTGGTGCCGAAGCTCTCATGTAGCCAACGAAAACCCGGGGGGTGGTCACGCTCATATACTGCATCCCAACTCTTTCCATGATCCTTATAGGCCCACATACGCTTCCAGAGATTGAGATCGTTGGTCGTGACCATGCCCCCCTCTCCCCCGGTAGTCATTATCTTGTCCTGGCAGAATGACCAGCAACCCACATGGCCAAGCGATCCGACGCTCCTGCCCCGGATCCGCGCACCATGCGCCTGGGCACAATCCTCGATGACTGCCAAAGCATGCTGCGTGGCAAGCGTCATTAGGGCATCCATGTCGCAAGGCCAGCCCGCCAGATGGACGGCTATGATAGCCCGGGTCTTCGGGGTAATGGCCTCCAGGACGGCACGTGGAGAAATGTTTTGCGTGTCCCGATCGATATCGACGAATACCGGCGTTGCACCAGCGAGAACAATGCTAGACACCGAAGCAAGGAAGGTCCTCGAGGTTACCAGAACTTCATCGCCGACGCCGATGCCGAGCCCCTTTAGCGCCAAATCAAGCGCTGTCGTGCCATTTGCAACGGCAATCGCGAACTCGCTATCGACAGCCTGCGCGAATTCTCGTTCGAAAGCGCGGCCCTCCGAACCTGTCCAGTAGTTGACTTGATTGGAAAGCAAGACGCGACGCACGGCATCGGCTTCCTGTTCGGTGAAACAGGGCCAAGACGAAAAGGGAGTATTCAGCATGTAGATCGACTTCCATTAAGGATTTTATTTCTAACGCCGCATTAGAGCTTTAGCTTACAAATAACAAAATAGCGAAGCTATATGAGCAAGTACGGAAAGAGCTGCCTGGCCAAGTCACAAATAGATTAAAGCGGAATGCGTAAGCCTCAAAAAAACTGGGGTAGCTTAGATAAATTCTTGTAGGGCAAGGCAACAAAAGGATTTATGCCGTTCTTTTGCATAGCCCGAAAATCCTCACGCGTCTTATTTAAAATGGCCTTCAGAGTACCGTTACTGGCCCCTCCCAGACGCATCTTTACAAGCACTTGCGGAAGATATGCAACACGCATATCTTCGTAGCACAGATAGCGAAGCAATGCTTCGTAATCGCCAGCAATTCGATAACTATCATCAAATCCGCCCAACAACTGATAAAGTTCGCGTCGCATATAGAAAGTGGGATGAGGGGGCATCCAGCCACGCTTGACTTTATGATGACTGAAAGGCCCTGAACGCCAATAGCGAATGACCTTGCTTAAATTGTCGGCGCTGACATATTGCAGATCGCCATAGACTGCGCCAACATCTGGATCCTCGAAGCAGGATGCGACCCGACTCAGCACCCTGTCGTCAGCAAGCAGATCATCCGAGTTCAAGAATCCCACAATATCACCGCTGGCTCTGGACAACCCCTTATTCAAAGCATCGAATATTCCCTGATCCTTTTCTGAAACCAGGATATCTCTTGTCGTTAACGCATCTCGTGCTATAGCGACCGTAGCATCTGTGGACAAGCCGTCGATTACTATATGCTCTACTGCTGACCAATCTTGCCGCTTGAGGCTTGCGATAGCATCGCCAATTGTTCTTTGACTATTATAGCTAGCAGTAATTATAGATATTTTTAACTCTTTCATTGACAGCGTCCATAACGATCGTCCAGGCGGACAATATCATCTTCACCAAGATAAGATCCCGACTGCACTTCGATAAGTTCGAGTGGAATTTTACCTGGGTTTTCTAGCGCATGTACTTGGCCAATAGGAATATAGGTCGATTCGTTCTCGGATACCAGATAAGTCTTGTCAGCTACTGTGACCTGGGCACTGCCTGAAACCACTACCCAATGTTCGGAGCGATGATGATGCATTTGTACAGAGAGTTTTGCCCCGGGTTTCACGGTAATACGCTTAACTTGATAACGCTCACCGTGATCGATGCAATCATATACCCCCCAAGGGCGGTAGACTTCTCTATGGTTCATGAACTCACTGCGATTTTCTCGCTTTAGCTGCTCGACTATCTTTTTGACATCTTGGACATGGTCTTTGTGTGCCACAAGGACCGCATCCTTGGTCTCCACGATAACCAAGTCATCAACACCTACCGCAGCTACCAGGCGATTTTCGGAATGTACCAGTAGGTTGTGAGACTCGTGGTACATCGCATCGCCATGGGTAACATTGCCCCAATTGTCCTGCTCACCTATCTGCCACAACGCTGACCAGGAACCGACATCGCTCCATCCGGCATCTAGCGGAACCATGCAGGCACGCTGAGTGCGCTCCATGACCGCATAATCAATCGAATTTCCCGGACAGCGTTTGAAAGCCTCTTGATCCAGTCGCACAAAATCTAGATCCCGGCGCGCACCTTTTATCGCGGCACGGCAGGCGTGAACGATTTCAGGTTCAAAAGATTCAAGCTCATCTAAGTAACACTGCGCCTGAAACATGAACATACCGCTATTCCAGTAATAGTCACCGGTCGCCAGGTAGTCTTCGGCTGTCGCTTTATCAGGTTTTTCCACGAAGCGCTTGACGCGGTAGCCGCCTTCATTATCAGTAGGGCCGCGTTGTATATAGCCGTACCCTGTTTCAGCATGATCGGCGACTATCCCGAAGGTCACCAATTCTCCTTGAACAGCCAACAAGCGAGCACTTTCGATGCTCTTATGAAACTCGGCAACATCCTCGATTAGGTGGTCGGCAGCTAGCACCAACAATACTGATTCAGGATTGTCTTCCATAGCACGAAGTGCTGCCAGGGCGATAGCTGGAGCGGTATTTCGACCTTCAGGCTCTAGTATGATACAAGCATCACCTATATTCGCTTGGCGTAACTGGTCCGCGACCAAAAACCGATGTTCTTCATTGCAAATGACTATCGGAGGACGGCACCGCAGTCCTATCAGGCGCTGCAAGGATTCCTGCAGCATGCTTGCCTCACCGAAGAGCGACAGAAACTGCTTGGGCCTCAGTTGTCTGGATAGTGGCCATAGCCTTGAGCCATTTCCTCCAGCCAAAATAACGGGTGTAATCATAGATCCACCTTGTTGGTTAATTCTGTATGTGTAGATGTGCTATGCCGCCCAGTATAAAACTATGTTCGTAAGCTCTGCCGATTTTCCAGGAACCATTGATAGGTTGTACGCAAGCCATCCTCTAAAGTAATGTTCGCGCGCCAACCAATGGCCTGGAGCCGTTTTATGTCCAGTAACTTCCTGGGTGCCCCATCGGGCTTACTGCTATCGAAAACCAGCTTTCCTTGAAAGCCGACGACACGCGCAATCGTCTCGGCCAGTTCTCTAATGGTGCAGTCAGTCCCACTACCGATATTGATATGTGAAAGCATGGGCTGAGTATATTGAGCAAGGATATCCCGGTCGAGTTCCATAACATGCACACAGGCATCTGCCATATCGTTCACATGCAGGAATTCCCGCATTTGCTTGCCGCTACCCCAAATGACAATTTCTTTCTCTCCACTCAGCTTTGCTGCATCGAATCGACGCAGCAGCGCCGGAATAACGTGAGAATTCTCAAGACCAAAATTATCGCCCGGACCGTATAGGTTAGTTGGCATTACGCTACGGTAATCAAGCCCATATTGCCTATTGTAGCTTTCGCATAATTTTATCCCGGCTATTTTCGCGATAGCATAAGGTTCATTGGTTGACTCCAACGGACCGCCCAAGAGAGCCTCTTCAGCCATGGGTTGCTTAGCAAACTTCGGGTAAATACACGACGATCCTAAAAATAGCAGCTTAGGTACATTCGATGCTTGAGCCGCAGCAATGATATTGGCTTCGATCATGATATTGTTATATATAAATTCTGCTGGGTAAGAATTATTAGCCAGTATCCCACCTACTTTGGCAGCCGCCAGATATATCTGATCTATCTTAAGATCCCCGATGAACGCTTGAACCTGGCTCTGATTGGTCAAATCAAGTTGAGATCTTTCGGCAACAATTAGATTAGTATACTCTCGTTTTTTCAAACAACTTAAGATGGCACTTCCCACCATTCCTTGGTGGCCAGCAATGAATACATTCTGATCTGGCATTATTCATCCCTCCACTGCCACGGGTATCTCGAATCCATGTTCCTTGAGCAAGGCAAAGCGTTGAGCAGCCTTAAGGTCCTCAGCCATCATTTCCTCGCACATACTTCGTAGGGTTATTTTAGGCTCCCAACCCAGTTTCAGCTTGGCTTTCCGAGGATCGCCTAGAAGAGTTTGGACCTCCGCCGGTCTGAAGTAGCGAGGGTCCACACGGATGATGACTTGTCCAGGCTGCAAGAAAGGCGCTTTGGCTCCGTGGACATGTTCCACGATCGCTCTTTCATCAACCCCCTTACCTACGAAACGCAGCACGATGCCAAGTTCGGCCGCACTCATTCGGATAAAATCACGTACTGATATCTGCTTACCCGTTGCAATGACAAAATCTTCTGGGGCCTCTTGCTGAAGCATCAACCACTGCATGCGCACGTAATCCTTGGCATGCCCCCAATCTCTCATCGCATCCATATTGCCCATATACAGGCAGTTCTCGAGCCCTTGGGCAATGTTAGCAAGGCCACGAGTTATCTTGCGTGTGACGAATGTCTCTCCGCGGCGCGGTGACTCATGGTTGAAAAGTATTCCGTTACAAGCGTAGATTCCATATGACTCGCGGTAATTAATCGTGATCCAGTATGCGTAGAGTTTAGCCACAGCATAGGGTGAACGAGGATAAAAGGGAGTAGTTTCACGCTGAGGCGTTTCTTGCACCTCTCCAAAAAGCTCGGATGTGGATGCCTGATAGAATCGCGTTTTTCTCTCCAGACCCAACAAACGAATTGCTTCCAAAATACGCAAGGTCCCCAATGCATCGACATCAGCCGTGTATTCTGGCGCTTCGAAACTGACCGCCACGTGAGATTGTGCCGCAAGATTGTAAATCTCATCGGGTTGGATTTGTTTTATAAGTCCTATCAGGTTTGAAGAGTCGGTAAGATCACCATAATGCAGGGCGAAACGCTTAGGTTCAGCATGAGGGTCTTGGTAGATGTGGTCAACGCGCTGGGTGTTGAAAAGTGAAGCACGGCGTTTTATACCATGTACTTCGTAGCCCTTGTCGAGAAGGAGTTCAGCGAGATAGGAACCATCTTGTCCCGTTACGCCTGTAATGAGTGCAACTTTTTTAGCCATCAAACTGATCCCTCAGCCATCATTGTAGACGCTCATAAATTCTATAGGTTTCTTCAAAACACTTTTGCCATGAGAATTTATTAGCTTGCTCTAGTCCCGCGCGCACGAGCCGCTCGCGCTCCCTTCCAATCTTCAAATTTTTCAGTGCATCCGCTAAAAGCCTGATATCCGGGCGCTCTACAAGTAAGGCTGCTTCTCCAGCCACCTCGGGAATGGAAGAAGCATTGATAGCTATCACGGGACACCCGGCTCGCATTGCCTCGATGATGGGTATGCCGAAACCTTCATAACTGGACGGATATAATAGACAGTAACTGGAGTTATACATATAGTTCAACTGCTTATTACTCAAATGCCCCATGTGTCGATAACGACCAGGCATTATTTCATCCAAAAAGGCCTTCTCTCTCTTTGTAAAGCCTCCCCCACCTATTACTGTCAGCTCAAGAAAGGAGCACTGACTGACTGCCTGCGCGGCAATTTTAAAATTCTTATGCCCCGTCCGGCTGCCTACAAATAAAACTTGCTCGGTAGTAAGATCATAATCTGATAATGGTCGATAGCACTCTGACACGCCGTTATAGACTATCTCAATTTTACTTTCTTCGACCTTGCAGTATTGCATTAGGTCTTTAGCCGTGTTATTAGAAATACAAATGACAACGTCGCTTTTTTTTATAGATTCGTTTTTTTGCCAAACATGAACCCATTTCCGCGGCCCACTAACAAGTTTTTCGTAAGTAAAATCATGCACGGTCGTGACTGTTGGCACAGTCAAGGAAGGAATGCGATAGTAGCTGGAGTGGAAAACGCAGTCGCTGTCCACATCACTACGCATGTAGCGCTCCAATGGTCTACTCTTTTTCTGGACTAGCCCTTGCTTGTTATCCAAACTCGAGAGAGTGACGTTAAGTTCGCTTTTCTCATGTATTAACAACTTAGCTTTGGCATTGGCAGCGACTAGCCGGCTATAGAGTTCATGAAAGTAAACAGAAATGCCCCCGTGCTGCTGTAAGCTAAAAACAATACCATCAATGTATATCATCAACTCCCTCCCTGCCATGCAGCTGCTGGCTACGGTCAAAGTGATTCTTTTGAATGCCATAAAGTATAATTGCCCAGCACACTACATTGAGTATATTCCCTGTTGAAAACAGGCCGGCATCAAGAGACGCCTGTGTATACAACGCTGGGACCAAAGGAAGAACGAACCAGCCATTCACTTTATAAGCCCCTAAATAGTAACAACAAACTACAAAGAGGCTAAAAACCCAGCAGATCCCGATGATGCCCGTCTCCACGAACAGACTGACAAAATAATTATCAACTCGCACCATCTCATACCTTAATTCCAAGTCTCCTCGACCGAGGGCTCCCCAAAAACCCGAGTAACTCTCCAATATTGAACTCCAGTTATCAAGCCTAAAACTACTAATACTATTAATTTGATCGTAATAGAATCCACTAACAAAAAAGGGGACGAACCACAACACAATAAAATAAAAAACCAGCGATGTCGCCACACCCAAATATTTTAATGACACATTGAGTGAAAAAAACAAAGCCACGAAGAGCAATGAGTTCCTAGACTGAACCAAATATAATAGAAAGAATACGGCAAAGCATATTATCAAGTAGCCAATCATGCTTTTTTGCTTACCAAAGAATACATATAAAAGAAGCAAGGAAGATATTATGTTACCAGTCTCTTTAGGGTGCTGAATGCCTAGTAACAACCTGGGCCTGCCATAATATGTATTATACAAGAAGCCTGCTCCATTCAATAACACATCGACTACTACAGGTAGCAACATGATGCTCAATAATAAAGCACCACTTGCCCTATAGGATTTCAACGAATCACTTATGCAACAGACAAAAACAAAAAAAACAAAATATTGTAGTGCGCCCACGACATTAAACGCAAAGAATAGATATAGCGCAAAGCCAAGCATCCAAAATAGATAAATAGGCATTGTTTCTCTAGCCACACTCCGCCCTGCAATTGCTCCTAAAAATATATATAGGGAAGCAGCTACTATCGTTACTATATGTTTTGCCCAATATAGGCCGGCCACATCTTCCCATACATATATATTAGATATTACAAATATAAGTGTATATAAATTCAAAATATTTAAGCTCGGGAACTGAATGCCTTTTTGAGCCGGCAGAATTTCCCCAACTTCGCTTATTCGGTTATACTCAAGTCTATCGTTAAGCAACGCAAATACTCCTGATATAAACGAATAAGCTATCGCGAGCACTGCAAGTTATGGCGCGCAAACGCATGGCTAGACGTCATGCAGATTGACGAATTTTACGTTTGGAAGCGTAATGTATCTTTCCACACTGCTGTCGTGGTGGTATACATCTATTTCGCGATACAAACCGGCCAAATTGATTAATAGCAATTCGGCCGGGATGGTGGATGGCACCAATATACTATCCGAGTCTAAAAAACTTGTATCGCACTCCCTTATATGCGGATGCAACTTAATGTATCGCAAACTATATCGACTTAGAGCTTCAATCGCATCTTGATAGACCTTCCAGCTAGATAGATAAACCACGCAGCTTACATTGCTATCTTTAGCTAAATTCTTTTTGCCTATAAAATATTTATCGCAGAAAATCTCTTCTAGCAACGCTGCGTATTCGCATATGAATTCTGCAAGCCCTTTTTCTACTCTATGAACCTTACCGCGTGTAGCAGGAAATTTATGATTGTATTCCTCTGGTTCGTAAACCCATATCGAACTGACGTACCGAGAACCACCGAGTCGGTCGCCTACACCTAATAGACGCAAAATGGCGGCCTTGAATTTTGAATAATAATCGTCTTGATAGGTACCGCAGCCCTCTTCGTAAATGGCAAATCTGACATTCGGCCTCGTACGCCGTACGTTATATAACGAATGGCATATACGGACACCCACATCCGAGTCGATGAAAATCGTATCGAAAGCCTCCCTCTGACATGCATTCAAGGCTTCCTTACGACTTTCATAAGAGCGCACGCATGACCAATGCCGATCGTTTTGTTTTATTCGCTCAAAAACCTCATCAGCTCCACTAAAGTCTTTGACCAGCAACAATTGCGCTTCATCCTGTATTCTTAGCTGGTCTCTTAATGTCATCGCGACCATAAGCTGCAGGGGTTTGGTTACAATAAACGCGGCCTTATCGACTTTTGCCATAGTTTCCTCTGCGACACGCAGGGTTAAGCTGACAGTATTTTTATTTTCGCATGCCCAACCCTGCATACGAATAATTGTAATAGCCGTAACCATAGGCTGTGGCCGCTTTACGTTCCATTGCATTGAGTACCGCGCCCTTGACAACTACCCCCCCCGTTTCGAGCCGCCTTATGGCTAGCTTTACCTCTTTTGGTGGGTTTAGTTGAAAGCGTGCCACTAGTAGTGAAGTACCAACATTCTTTCCGATAATAGTAGCATCGGTGACGGCTAGCACAGGAGGGGAATCAACGATGACCAAGTCGTATTGATTGCTGGCGTCTTCCAGCAAGTCCTTAAATGTTTTAGTGACCAATAACTCAGAGGGATTGGGTGGCGCGACGCCTCTTGATAGATAATACAGGTTTTCAATGCTTTCGACTGGACGTATGGAATCCTCTAACATTATTCTTCCTGCCAGCACTTCACTTAAGCCTCCCTCCGAGGACTCCCCAAAAACAGTGTGGATATGCCCTTTGCGCATATCCCCATCGATAATAAGCACCCGCTGTCCTGCCTGCGCACATACGGCTGCCAAGTTTACGCAAATAAAGCTTTTGCCAATCGCAGGACTTGGCCCGGTTATCATTAACCGGTTATCGTTACCTTCCAGCATGGCGAAATGTAGACTGGTACGTAGCCCTCGCAACGCCTCAATAGAAGTATCAGCCGGATTCCGCTCAGCCAAGAGGCCCGTCGCAATGGAATGTGCACGCCCATTGGTACGCTTGACGCGACGATTTAATTTAGCTTGTTCTTCGGATAGCGGCACCGTAGCGTAGACAGGCAAACCGAGCTGCTCGAGTTGATCTGGCGCCTCGACGCCACGATTGAAAGCCGCACGCAACAATACTAGCCCAACAGCCAGCATCGCACCGAACAGAGCTGCCAGGACGACTATCAGCTTCTTGTTGGGCTTCACTGGATTCGGAAGAACCTTGGCTTCATCCAGTATGCGAACATTGCCGACAGTACTGGCTTCAGCAATTTGCATTTCCTGTACTTTGTTACGAAGCTGCACATAGATTTGTTGGTTAACCGCGACATCTCTCTGCAGGCGCAGCACTTCTTGCTGAGTCTCCGGCAATTTTTTTATCTGGCTTTCAAGCTTTTCACGTTCGCTTTGTAGCTGTCGTTTCTTCTCGAGAAGCGCAGCGTAGGTTGGATGACTCGGAGTAAAACGACGAGATATTTCAGCTTCGGAAAATTCCAATTCATTGAGTTGGGACTCTAAATTAACCAAGCGCTCGAGTATGGATTCTGTTTCCAACGACAGATCGACGCTGTCTTTATCCGTGCGATACGTATTGAGGCTATCTTCTGCGCGGCGCAATTCATCCCGCACGGCTGGCACCTGGCTATCTAGAAAATTCAGGCTATTGCGCGCTTCCTGCGATTGGCGCTGAATATTCTGTGAAACGTATATGTCAGCGATCGTTGCCAGAGTTTTCTCCGCAAGCAACGGATCAGGGCTGGTTAAACCCCAGTTGAGTATCCCAGTCTCTTGGCCTTGTTCATTGATAGTCAGTTTTTTTCTCAAATCGTTAATGGCCATCAAACGTGGTATATGGGTAAGTTCATAGGTGGCTCCTGGAGGAGCGTTTATTGAACCAATCAGAACACTTATGTCGCCATCGAGAAAATCGCTTGAAACGCCAACCTTGCCTTCACCTAGAACTCTATCTTCATAACTTAAAATATAATTACTTTCATCACGCACTTTAACGGTGAAGGTTTCATTCAAGTACGCATCCGCTACTGGCATCGATTTGACATCAATTGTTTCGCCTGCCCAAGTATATTTCCAACCTTCTGTGGCCGAATTGGATTGATAAAGCCCCACATCACTCAGCAAATTGGTAACGAATGAGTCCGGCCTTTCAACGCCTATGCGCGTCAAGAAATCGCCGATGACTGGAAATCGTACCGGTTCAACCAAGAGGTCGAGATTAAGTATATCTACTGCCCGCCCTAACACCATACGCGAGCGAATAATTTCAATCTCCGATTCCGAGGGTGGTTCTTGGCCTAACAGACTAGTCACATCGGATAATGGATTAGTAGATGAGGCATTTTCAATCTGTACTAAGGCATCCGCTCGGTAGATAGGATCCGTCAATAGTGCATAGCCCGCCCCCGCAATGGCAAATATCGCTGTAATACTGGCGATTGTCCCTTTATGGTCTACGAGAATTCCATACAGACGACCCAAGTCGATCTCGTCATTGTCTTGTATAGCGCGGGAAGAGTGTGAATTTTGAGACATCGCTAGTTACCTGCAGCAGTGGGCAAGCTCACCGGTCAATTTCAGCCTAGTTTCTTTTGCCAAGCATCGGCGGCGCGTACCAATTGTCCATGTACATATTCGAAAACTTCGTGGCTTTTACGATAAGGGTCAGGGATTTCCTGACCCTTGTCGCTTGTACCCGACCAGCGCCCCAGCAAGAAGGTCTTGCCGATCGATGCAGGGTCCAGCTTGCCGATGGCGAGCCGTTGGCTCTCGCTCATCACCAGAACCAGGTCGGCCCACTGAATCATTTCCTGGGTCACTTGGCGGGCTCGATGTGACTCGACATTCAACCCTTCCCTTTCAGCCAATTCACGAGACGTCGGCTCGACGCCGTGTCCCACTAGGGCCCCCAGCCCAGCAGATTCGATCGTCAGAGCCGGTAGACGAGCCCGGAGCAGCGCTGCTGCCACCGGGCTGCGGCAGGTATTGCCCGTACAAACCACGAGGAGGCGGGAGAATTGGATCATTCTAAGTTTTCTTTGATTTCCGTGGCTTGATAAAGCGTCGTGAGCGACGGAAGAATCTGGTTGAGCACACGGTTCCAGAGTGAGACCGGTGCGGCCGTGACATAGACCACATCGGCGGGCTGGAGCATGAACTGCGCGCCGAGTACCAATGCGGCTGCATTCTTGGCATTCAATTGATAGACAGTCGCGAAAGTATCGCTTGACTCCGGATTGCCACGAATGACGAATATCCCCGAAGCGTCGGCACTCTCTTCTCGAATACCGCCCGCCCTTGCAATGGCGTTGGTCAATGAGAACTGGCCGTTGGCCATGGGGAAGGCGGCCGGTTCATTGACCTCGCCCATGACGTATATCTGCTGATTGCCAATATCCGGCACATGCAGGACATCGCCATCGCGGAGCTGAACGTTCTGGGTTATATCGCCATTCGACAACATATCGAATACTGAAATATGCGTGTCGCCACCATCGCGGCTCAGTATGACGTCATGCCAGTTGGCCGTAGAGGTCAGGCCTCCCGCCTCGCTGAGCACATCGAGCACACGCAAGGGCACGTTGGTCACCGGAAATACCCCAGGCTCGGTAACCTGTCCGGTTACGTAGACTTTTTGGGCGTTAAACGCGGCGACTTTGACATCGACCTGTGGCTCGGCGATATAGCCCGACAGACGACGCTGTATCTCCGAACGCACCTCTTTTACAGTGCGCCCCGCAACCTTGATCTGACCGACATAGGGATAAAAGATGGTGCCGTCGGAATGAACCACGTTGCCCGACTCTTCGGCGCTCCGCTCGCTACCGGCAGGAATGGTCAGTTCAGGGTGGTCGTAGACGATCACGTTCAGCACATCGCCGCGGCCGATACGATAATCGTACTCGACCGGCACGCTCGGGCTATCTTCGGCAAGCGCCGTCAGCGAAGCGACGTCAGGCCTGGCAGTCGGACGCATCGCCTTGACCAGATCGATAGTGATTGGCTCCACGCTGACGGCGTCGTGAAGCGGATCCACTTCCGCGTCGTAAGGGATTTTGCCACCGGGGGCCATGGCGCATGCGGAAAGCCACATCACAACTGCTATGCTTAGCAGCGGCATCCCCCACTGCCTTGGCAGGCGCTTTTTTGTCGAAACCATTTTTGTACTCCTGCTGATTATCTACAGTTAAGGCTCATTCGGGCATTGGCTGCTTGACTGTGCATCCGGATTTACAACCAATGCATAGAGGAATGCGGCGCAACCAGGCACATCAATCCACCGCAGCACACCGGTGGGCGTAACAAGTGAAAAAAGAAGATATTTTGACCACGCTACCGCCCTGGCGGTCACAAAGCTCTCCTGCCATCGTTTTTTCTTTTAATTTTCAATAAGCTGAGTGCAGAAATCCTGTGTTATGCAAGATTTCCGTTGTGTAAAGAAACGTATACTCACGCTTTCAATGTAGGCCATGCTAGTTTTTTTTAAAGACAATTACAGGGTTATTTTGCTTATAACGATCTTTTACGAGATTCTTAATGCAAGGCTTTAAACAACCATAGGCGCCGACTTATAAAACAATATTACCGTTTCTAAAAACCATGACTGGACGGCTAATAAAAACACTCATGTTAAATATTAAATAAGTCATTACAGGACAGCTCATGGCGACCTAATACCCTAGGCGCGGGTATAAAAATCGTAATGAAGATAGGGTGTTGCGGATAAAGTGCAGGCGGAAGCTTGGCCGCTACAAAGAAAAAGGGCGCCCGATGGGCGCCCTTGCTACTTGCGGAAGGCCAGGCTTACCAGCCGGTGGCTTCCTTGAGTGCGTCGCCAATTTCGGCCAGCGAACGCACGGTCTTGACGCCTGCGGCCTCGAGCGCCGCGAACTTCTCGTCCGCCGTACCCTTGCCACCGGCAATGATCGCCCCTGCGTGCCCCATGCGCTTGCCTGGAGGCGCCGTCACACCGGCAATATAGGCCACGACCGGCTTGCTGACGTTGGCCTTGATATACGTCGCGGCCTCTTCTTCGGCAGTGCCACCGATCTCGCCGATCATGACGATCGCTTCGGTCTGAGGATCCTTCTCGAACAGCTCGAGAATGTCGATGAAGTTGGAGCCCGGGATCGGGTCGCCGCCGATACCCACGCAGCTGGACTGACCGAAGCCATGATCGGTCGTCTGCTTGACCGCTTCGTACGTCAAGGTGCCGGAGCGCGACACGATGCCCACCCGACCCGGCTGGTGGATGTGCCCCGGCATGATGCCGATCTTGGACTCGCCCGGCGTGATCACACCGGGGCAGTTCGGCCCGATCAGGCGCACGCCCAGCTCGTCGCACTTGACCTTGACGTCGAGCATGTCGAGCGTGGGAATGCCTTCGGTGATGCATACGATCAACTTGATGCCGGCATTGGCAGCCTCGAGGATCGAGTCCTTGCAGAACGGTGCCGGGACGTAGATGACCGAGGCTTCGGCACCGGTCTTGTCGACGGCTTCCTTGACGGTATTGAACACCGGCAGGCCCAGATGCTCCTGGCCGCCCTTGCCCGGCGTCACGCCGCCGACCATCTGCGTGCCGTAGGCGATCGCCTGTTCGGAGTGGAAGGTCCCCTGGCCACCGGTAAAGCCCTGGCAGATGACCTTGGTGTTCTTGTCGATCAGAATACTCATTACTTGCCCTCCGCTGCTTTGACGACTTGCTGGGCCGCGTCGGTCAGGCTTTTAGCAGCGATGATGTTCAGTCCGCTGGAGGCCAGTTTCTCGGCACCCAACTCGGCGTTGTTACCTTCGAGACGCACGACGACAGGCACGTTGACCCCGACCTGCTCGACGGCTCCGATGATGCCTTCGGCAATCATGTCGCAGCGCACGATCCCGCCGAAGATGTTGACCAGAACGGCCTTCACGGAGGTATCGGAGAGGATGATCTTGAACGCTTCGGCAACGCGCTCCTTGGTCGCACCACCGCCAACATCCAGGAAGTTCGCCGGCTGCCCGCCGCTGAGCTTGATGATGTCCATGGTGCCCATGGCCAGGCCGGCACCGTTGACCATACAGCCGATGTTGCCTTCCAGGGCTACGTAGTTGAGTTCCCATTTCTGGGCATTGGCTTCGCGCTCGTCTTCCTGTGAAGGATCGCGCATCGCCTGCAGATCGGGGTGACGGTAGAGGGCGTTGCCATCGAGGTTGATCTTGGCATCCAGGCAGTGCAGGTTGCCTTCCTCGGTGATCACCAGGGGGTTGATCTCGAGCAGTGCCAGATCCTTGTCATGGAACAGCTTGGATAGGCCCAGGAAGATCTTGGTGAACTGCTTGATCTGGTCGCCCTTGAGACCCAGCGCAAAAGCCAGTTCGCGCGCCTGGTACGGCTGCGCGCCGACCAGCGGATCGATCTCGGCCTTGAGGATCTTCTCGGGCGTTTCCTCGGCGACCTTCTCGATCTCGACGCCGCCCTCGGTCGAGGCCATGAACACCACGCGCTGGGTGCCACGGTCGACGACAGCACCCAGGTACAGTTCGGTGGCGATGTCGGTGAGGTTCTCGACCAGGATCTTGGCGACCGGCTGGCCTTTCTCGTCGGTCTGGTAGGTCACCAGGTTCTTGCCCAGCCACTGCTCGGCGAAGGCCTGGGCCTCTTCCGGGCTCTTGATCAGCTTGACACCACCGGCCTTACCGCGGCCACCGGCATGGACCTGGGCCTTGACGACCCATTTGTCGCCGCCGATCTTCTTGCACGCCTCAGCAGCTTCCTTGGGGGTGTCCACGGCGAAGCCCTTGGACACCGGCAAACCGTAATCGGCAAACAGCTGTTTGCCCTGATATTCATGAAGGTTCATCGTGTCATGCCATTGGTTGCATGTGACTCGAACGGTGACCCGGTCGCTCATAAGGAGCTACCGGACCACCCCTTTTCGCCCGACGATTGCCGGAGCGACGCGCCTTTGGATACTCGCCAGACGCCTGCGGCAGTACGCGATCTGCTTACTTGCGCTTCTTGCGGTTGGCCATGTGAATCGCGTGGCCATCCACCGCCAGGGCGGCTTCGTGGATCGCCTCCGAGGTGGTCGGGTGCGCATAGCAGGTCAATGCCAGGTCTTCGGCGCTGGAGCCGAATTCCATGGCGATCACACCCTGAGCGATCAGCTCGCCGGCGTGCTGGCTGACGATATGCACGCCGAGGATGCGATCGGTTTCGGCATCCGCAATGACCTTGGCCATGCCTTCGGAAGCGTTGTTGGCGAGTGCCCGGCCATTGGCCGAGAACGGGAAGGAACCCGTCTTGACCTCGATGCCTTCGGCCTTGGCCTGCTGCTCGTTCATGCCGACCCAGGCGACTTCCGGAGAGGTGTAGATGACGGACGGGATGGCGTCGTAGTTCATCTCGGCCTTATGGCCGGCGATGATGTCGGCCACCATGACACCCTCTTCGGAAGCCTTGTGGGCGAGCATCTGGCCGCGTACGCAGTCACCGATCGCGTAGACGTTGGGCACGCTGGTACGGCACTGATCGTCGACGAAGATGAAGCCCCGCTCATCGAGCTTGACTCCGGCGTCGTCGTCGAGAATGCCCTGGGTGTACGGGCGGCGGCCGACACAGACGATCACCTTGTCGAAGGTCTGCTCCTGCTCGCCTTCGCTGTCGGTGTACTTGATGACGACTTCGTCATCCTTGATCTCGGAGCCGGTGACGCGTGCGCTCAGCTTGATGTCCAGCCCCTGCTTGACGAGCAGCTTCTGGGTCTCCTTGGCGATCGCCTGATCGACCATCGGCAGGAAACTGTCCATCGCCTCGAGCATGGTGACTTCGCTGCCCATGCGGCTCCACACGCTGCCCAGCTCGAGCCCGATGACACCGGCCCCGATCACGCCCAGACGCTTGGGCGCCTCGGTGAATTCCAGCGCACCGGCGGAATCGACGATCAACCCTTCGGTCAGCGGCGTCGGCGGAATCTCGACCGGCACGGAGCCGGAAGCGATGACGATATTGTCGGCCTCATAGGTCGACTTCTCGCCATCTTGGCCGGTCACTTCGACCTTGCTGTTGGAAAGCACCTTGCCGGTGCCTTCCAGGGCCGTCACGCCATTGGCCTTGAACAGCGCACTGATGCCGCCGACGTTCTTGGCGATGACGCTTTCCTTGAACTCGAGCATCTTGGTGATGTTGGCGGAAACATCGCCCACTTCGATGCCGATTTCGGCGTAATGGTCGCGGGCCTCGACGAACTTGTGCGAAGTCTCGAGCAGCGCCTTGGAAGGAATGCAGCCCACATTCAGGCAGGTACCGCCGTGCACGGTCTTGCCTTGCTTGTTGACCCACTTCTCGACACAGGCGGTCTTGAGGCCCAGTTGGGCGGCACGGATGGCGGCCACGTAGCCCCCGGGGCCCGCACCGATGACGATCACATCAAATTTATCGGCCATGTACTCTTCCTGTTCGGTCTACGGTTTTCTGAAATCTGGCTGAACAGCGCGCACCGTCCGTCAGATAAACCTGTTGGCTTGGCGGCGAATCACACGTCCAATAGCAGGCGTGCCGGATCCTCGAGCAGTTCCTTGATGGTCACCAGGAACTGCACCGCATCCTTGCCGTCGATCATACGGTGGTCGTAGGACACGGCCAGGTACATCATCGGACGTATCTCGACCTTGCCATTGACCGCCATGGGGCGCTCCTGGATCTTGTGCATGCCCAGGATCGCGGTCTGCGGCGGATTGATGATTGGCGTCGACATCAGTGAGCCGAAGATACCGCCGTTGGTGATGGTGAACGTACCACCCTGCATTTCATCGATGCCGAGCTTGCCAGCCCGCGCACGCTTGCCGAAGTCGACGATGGTCTTCTCGACGTCGGCGATCTTCATGCTGTCGGTGTCGCGCAGCACCGGCACTACCAGGCCGCGGTCGGTGGATACCGCCACGCCGATGTCCTGATAGCCGTGATAGACGATGTCGGTTCCGTCGATCGAGGCATTGACGTCCGGGAAGCGCTTGAGCGCTTCGCTCGCCGCTTTGACGAAGAAGCCCATGAAGCCGAGCTTGGTGTCATGTGCCTTGAGGAAGGTGTCCTTGTACTGGGCGCGCAGAGCCATCACCGCGCTCATGTCCACCTCGTTGTAGGTGGTCAGCATGGCCGCCGTCTGCTGGGCCTGGACCAGACGCTTGGCGATGGTCTGACGCAGCCGGCTCATCGGTACGCGCTTCTCGGGGCGCTCGCCTTCCACGGCCGGAGCCGCAGCGGTCGCCGCTGCCTTGGTGGTGTCACCGCCGGCCGGCTTGTCGGCGGCCTTCTTGGCGCTGCCTTCCTTGACGGCCTTCTGAACGTCTTCCTTGAGGATGCGTCCGCCCTTGCCGGTGCCTTCGATCTTGTTGGCGTCGAGATCGTGCTCGGCGACCAGCTTGCGCGCCGCCGGGGCTAGAATCTTGTCGCCGACCTTCTCGTCGCTGTCCGTCTCGTCCTTCGACTCGCTCGACTCGGTCTTGGCTTCGCCGCCGTTGTCTCCCTCGCCGCCGGCGCCTTCGGCAAAGATCGCCAGCAGGGCCTCGGATTCGACCTGCTCGCCTTCCTCGGCCTTGATTTCGGAAAGCGCGCCATCGGCCGGAGCGACCACTTCGAGCACCACCTTGTCGGTCTCGATGTCGACCAGCACCTCGTCACGCTTGACCGCTTCGCCGACCTTCTTGTGCCAGGTCGCCACGGTGCCTTCCTGTACGGACTCGGGGAAGGACGGGGCCTTGACGTCATGCTTCTTGCCCGAGGCGGCCGGCTTGTCGGCCTTCTTCTCGGACTTGCCCTCGTCCTGCTTCTCTGCCTTGGCGTCCGCCTGCTTCTCCTCGGACTTGGCATCCGCCTTGTCGTCGGCGGCTTTTTCCTGAGCCTCGCCGAGCATGCCCAGAACCTGCTCGGAATCGCAGGTCTCGCCTTCTTCGACCTTGATCTCTGACAGCGTGCCGGCTTCCGGCGCCACCACCTCGAGGACGACCTTGTCGGTCTCGATTTCGACGATCAGTTCGTCACGCTCGACACTGTCGCCGGGCTTCTTGTGCCAGGTGGCAACCGTGCCTTCGGCAACGGATTCCGGAAAACTGGGCGCTTTGATCTCGGTAGCCATTTGGTTTCCTTAGTGTGTTCTCTCTCGTCCCGGTGACGATGCCTCAGGCATTGAAGGCGTCGTTCACCAGCTGGCGCTGTTGTTCAACGTGCACGGACATGTAGCCGGCAGCCGGGGCGGCGGATGCCGGCCGTCCGGCAAACTTGAGCTCGCGCCCCAGCCCTTCACCGATCATGTCGGCGACCACGCGCATGTGATGCTGGCTCTGGTACCAGGCGCCCTGGTTGAGCGGCTCTTCCTGGCACCAGATGACCTGCTCGAGGTTGCCGTAGCCCTTGAGTGCCTCGTAGAGCTCCTCCTTGGGGAAGGGATAGAGCTGTTCGATGCGCACGACGGCCGTATCTTCGCGCTCGTTCTCGCTGCGATAGGCGGCCAGATCGTAGTAGACCTTGCCGGCACACAGCACCACTCGCTTGACCTTGTCGGCCTCGAGCTTGCCCTGGTCGGCCAGCACCATGTTGAAGCGTCCGTTGGCCAGTTCCTCCAGCGTAGAAGTCGCTTCCTTGTGGCGCAGCAGACTCTTCGGTGACATCACGATCAACGGCTTGCGCAGCGGACGAATAACCTGGCGACGCAGCAGGTGGAAGATCTGCGCCGGCGTGGTCGGCACGCAGACCTGCATGTTGTGCTCGGCACACAGCTGCAGGAAGCGCTCGAGGCGAGCGGAGGAGTGCTCCGGGCCCTGGCCCTCGTAGCCGTGCGGCAGCAGCATGGTCAACCCGCACAACCGGCCCCACTTCGATTCGCCCGACGAGATGAACTGGTCGACCACGACCTGCGCACCGTTGAAGAAGTCGCCGAACTGGGCTTCCCAGATCACCAGCGCATTGGGCATGGTCGTGGCGTAGCCGTACTCGAAGGCCACCACCGCCTCTTCCGAGAGATAGGAATCGCGGATGGTGAAACGTGGCTGCCCGTCGCGAATATGCTCGAGCGGCACATAGGTGGTGCCATCCTTCTGGTTGTGCACCACCGCATGGCGGTGTGAGAAGGTGCCGCGTCCACTGTCCTGACCGGTCAGACGTACCGGATGGCCCTGATCAAGCAGCGTGGCATAAGCCAGCGTCTCGGCGAAGCCCCAGTTGAGCGCCATGCCGCCGGCCAGCATCTTGCGCCGGTCCTCGTATATCTTCGCCACCTGGCGCTGCATCTGCACGCCATCGGGCACTTCGCACATGCGCGCGGCAAGTTGCTGCATGTGCTTCATGTCCATCGAGGTGTCGGCATCGCCGGTCCACTCGTGGCCCAGGTACGGCGTCCAGTCGACGAACAGCTCCTTGTTGGGCTGCTTGACCAGCGCGTTGGCCACATGGTTGCCGGCCGCCAGATCCTCGCGATATTTCTCGGAAAGCGCCTTGGCCTGGTCCTCGTCGAGCAGCCCCTCCTCGATCAAGCGCTGCGCGTAGAGCGCCCGCGATGTCTTATGCGACTTGATCTTGTGATACATCATCGGCTGGGTACCGGACGGCTCGTCGGCCTCGTTGTGGCCGCGGCGGCGATAGCAGACCAGATCGATGACGACATCCTTGTGGAACTGCTGACGATAGTCGAGCGCCACCTGGGTGGCGTGAATGACCGCGTCGGCGTCGTCGCCGTTGACGTGGAAGATCGGCGCCTGAACCATCTTGGCGATATCGGTGCAGTACTCGGTCGAACGCGTGTCCTGCGGATGCGAGGTCGTGAAGCCAACCTGGTTGTTGATCACGATGTGCAGCGTGCCACCGGTCTTGTAGGCACGGGTCTGCGACATCTGGAAGGTTTCCATGACCACGCCCTGCCCGGCCATGGCCGCATCGCCGTGGACGTTGATCGGCAGCACCTTGTCGCCCTCAACATCGTTGCGACGGTCTTGGCGGGCGCGTACCGAGCCCTCGACCACCGGCGCGACGATCTCCAGGTGCGACGGGTTGAAAGCCAGTGCCAGATGCACCTCGCCGCCCGGGGTCATCACGTTGGAACTGAAGCCCTGATGATACTTGACGTCGCCGGAGCCCTTCTCGATGACCTTCTTGCCGTCAAATTCGTCGATCAGCTCCGAGGGACTCTTGCCGAGGATATTGACCAACAGGTTGAGGCGGCCACGGTGGGCCATGCCGATGACCATTTCCTTGGTACCGTAACCACCGCCACGCTGAATGATCTCGTCCATCATCGGGATGAACGTCTCGCCCCCCTCCAGGCCGAAGCGCTTGGTGCCCGGGTACTTGGACGCCAGGTAGTTTTCCAGTCCTTCGGCGGCGGTCAGGCGCTCGAGCATGTGCATGCGTACGTCGTCGCTGAACTTCGGCTTGGAGCGTACCGACTCGAAACGCTGCTGCAGCCAGCGCTTCTCTTCCGTGTCGACGATGTGCATGAACTCGCAGCCGATGCTGCGGCAGTAGGTCTTCTCCAGCGCATCGACGATTTCCTTGAGCGGCGCCGTATCCTTGCCCAGAAACAGCGACCCGGTCTGGAACTCGGTGTCCATGTCGGCCTGGGACAGCTGATGGAAGGACAGCTCGAGATCGGGCACCGGGGTAGGATTGCGCAGTCCGAGCGGATCGATATCGGCTTTCTGATGACCGCGAAAGCGATAGGCGTTGATCAACTGCAGGACCTTGACCTGCTTCTTGTTCTCGCCACTGTCGACGGCGGCGACAGGCGCTGCGCCGCGTCGGCTTTGCGCCAACTGGTAGAACTGGTCGCGGATCGGACTGAGGGGAATATCTTGAGAGGGACTGCCTTCCGGGCGCGGTAACTTGTCGAAGTAGTTACGCCATTCATCCGGAACTGCATTGGGATCGACGAGGTACTGTTCGTAGAGCGCTTCAACATAGTGAGCGTTGCCGCCGCTCACATGCGAAGTGCGCCACATCAACTCCATAATGCCTTCTTGCATCTCTAGGTCACCCTGCGCTGATGGGGTGTTGTCGGCGCCGCATGCGATAACGCTCCGGCGTCACTCATTGCTCACTACTCATTACTTAGGGTAGCCGGGGCGGCGCCCACGCAATTCGGCGGCCGTGATCGTCAAGAGCCGGTGCCCCAGGGCACCGGCTCTTGACGCTTGGGCCGGCTCTACCCGCGGCACGCAACCCCGGGTAGGAACGGGGACCAATGATAACAAGTCACCCGTTCCGATTTAAGTGGCATTCGCCAACAGCAGCTCGCGAATCTTGCCGATCGCCCGGGTCGGATTGAGTCCCTTGGGACACACCGCGACGCAGTTCATGATGCCGCGGCAGCGGAACACGCTGAACGGATCCTCGAGCTCGGACAGCCGCTCGCGGGTCGCGGTGTCACGCGAATCGGCGAGGAAGCGGTAGGCCTGCAGCAGACCCGCCGGGCCGACGAACTTGTCCGGGTTCCACCAGAACGACGGGCACGAGGTCGAACAGCAGGCGCACAGAATGCACTCGTAGAGGCCGTCGAGCTTGTCGCGCTCTTCCGGCGACTGCAGGCGTTCGATGGCCGGCGCGGTATTCTCGTTTTGCAGGTACGGCTGAATACGCTCGTACTGCTTGTAGAAAATCCCCATGTCGACCACCAGGTCGCGGATGACCGGCAGCCCCGGCAGCGGGCGCAACACCAGCTTGCCGTTCTTGATGACGTCGGAAATCGCCGTGACGCAGGCCAGGCCGTTGGTGCCGTTCATGTTCATCCCGTCGGAGCCGCACACACCCTCGCGGCAGCTACGACGATAGGCCATCGAGCTGTCCTGCTGCTTGATGATCTCGAGGACGTTCAGGACCATTAAGTCGCGGCCCTGGGTGTCCACCTGGAACTCCTGCATGTACGGCGCGGAGTCGGCTTCCGGGTTGTAGCGGTAGACGGATACCTGAAGCATGGACATCGTGGTCCCCCTCAATAAGTACGGACTTTCGGCTCGAAGGTATCGAGCGTCTTCGGCTGGAAATTCACATCACGCTTGCCCAGCTTCTTGTCGAGCGGGTGGTAGATGGAATGCTTCAGCCAGTTGACGTCGTCCCGGTCCGGGTAGTCGTAACGGGAATGGGCGCCGCGGCTTTCCTTGCGCTCCAGCGCGGAAATGGCGGTGGCTTCGGCCACTTCCAGCAGGTTATCGAGCTCCAGGGCTTCGACGCGCGCGGTGTTGAAGGCGTTGGACTTGTCGCCCAGATGCGCGTTGGCGATCCGCTCGCGCAGGTCGGCCAGCTTCTTGACCCCTTCCTGCATGTGGTCTTCCTGGCGGAACACGCCGAACGAGGTCTGCATGGTTTCCTGCAATTCGGCACGCAGTGCCGGTATCGCCTCGCCACCGCTGGTGTCGTTCCAGCGGTTCATGCGTGCCAGCGCGCTGTCGATGTCCGACTGCGTCGCATCCAGGTATTCGACGCCTTCGTTGAGCGCGCTCTCGATGAAGATACCTGCGGCACGGCCGAACACCACCAGGTCGAGCAAGGAGTTGCCACCCAGGCGGTTGGCGCCGTGCACCGAGACGCAGGCCGCTTCGCCGCAGGCGAACAGGCCATTGATGATCTGGTCGTTGCCGTCGGCGTCCTGCATCAGCGCCTGACCGTGCACGTTGGTAGGCAGGCCACCCATCATGTAGTGGCAGGTCGGCACGACCGGAATCGGCTCCTTGGCCGGGTCCACCGAGGCGAAGGTCTTGGCCAGCTCGACGATGCCCGGCAAGCGCTTATGCAGCACCTCCTCGCCCAGGTGATCGAGCTTGAGCATCACGTGATCGCCGTTCTCGCCGCAACCGCGTCCTTCGAGGATCTCCATGACCATCGAACGGGCGACGACGTCGCGACCCGCCAGGTCCTTGGCGTTGGGCGCATAGCGCTCCATGAAGCGCTCGCCATCCTTGTTGACCAGGTAGCCGCCCTCGCCACGACAGCCTTCGGTGACCAGTACGCCGGCGCCGTAGATGCCGGTCGGGTGGAACTGCCACATCTCGATGTCCTGAACCGGGAAACCCGCACGCAGGGCCATGCCGATGCCATCGCCGGTATTGATCAGGGCATTGGTGGTCGACGAGAAGATGCGCCCGGCCCCGCCGGTCGCCAGCACCGTGGCCTTGGCCTTGATGTGCACGACTTCACCGGTCTCGATGCACAGCGCGATACAGCCGACCACGTCGCCGCTGGCGTTCTTGACCAGGTCCACCGCATACCACTCGTTGAGGAACACCGTGTCATTCTTCAGGTTGTTCTGATAGAGAGTATGAAGCAGGGCGTGGCCGGTACGGTCGGCCGCCGCGCAAGTGCGCGCCGCCTGGCCGCCCTTGCCGAAATCCTTGGACTGGCCGCCGAACGGACGCTGATAGATGCGCCCGTTGTCGAAACGCGAGAACGGCAGCCCCATGTGCTCGAGCTCGAAGACCGCCTTGGGGCCCTCGGAGCACATGTACTCGATCGCTTCCTGGTCGCCGATATAATCCGACCCCTTGACGGTGTCGTACATGTGCCAGCGCCAATCGTCGTTGGGGTCGGCTGAAGCGATGGCACAGGTAATCCCGCCCTGCGCGGACACGGTGTGCGAACGTGTCGGAAAGACCTTCGAGAGTACCGCGGTCTTCTTGCCGGACTTGGCCAGCTCGAGCGCGGCACGCAGGCCGGAGCCGCCGCCACCGATGATGATTGCATCGAACGTCAGGCTACGCATATTGGACATGGATCAGGCTCCCCAGAGAACTTGTACGCCCCACACCAGAAAGATGAAGATGGCGAGAATGATGGCGATTTGGACGACAAAGCGGATACCGGTCGGCTTGATGTAGTCGGTGATCACGATCCACAGGCCGATCCAGGCATGAGCCGCCAGCGACACGAAGGCCAGCAGGGAGAAGATTCGCATCCAGGTCTGCGCGAACAAGCCGTTCCAGGTCGCGTAGTCGAGTCCCGGATGGAGCAGCAGGTAGCCGACCATAAACAGCGTATACAGGGCGAGGATAATCGCCGACACTCGCTGAATCAGCCAGTCGGACAGGCCGCTACGGCCGAAATTGGTGATGTTGGTTACCATACCCATACTCCTGCCAGTACCACGAGCACCGCGCTTGCCACGATGGTGATTTGCGCCTTCCGGTAGGCTTTTTCCAACTCGATGCCGTAGCCCATGTCCATGAACAGGTGGTTGACGCCGGCAACGAAGTGAATGGCTAGCGCCGACAGCAGCCCCCAGGCCACCAGCTTGGCCAGGAAGTTATGCTCGAGGGCATTGCGAACGGCTTCGAATCCTTCGGGAGACGACAGCGAGGCATCGAGCGCCCAGAAGCCGAAGATCAGGCCAATGAACAGAATGACGCCGGTAATACGATGAGTAATCGAGGTTAATGCAGGTAGTGGAAAGGATATGGTCGAAAGATCTAGGTTTACGGGTCTTTTGCTATTCACGGCTCTCTACACACTCTCTTGGCCCGCTCATGCTCCGGTCAGGCTCGGTGGAACGGGCGGTGGTTTGAGGATCAGGCAATGGCGGCCGGCAAAACCACGCTTATCGCCTGCTCCCGCCAATCGCGCGGGTTAAGATTATAGGGACTGGCCACAGGCATGACAAATCGTTACCGCTGAATTGCGACCTCGGTGTTACCCTTGGTAACAAGTGACATTAGTCATGAATGCCGCTCCGGCAGCAGCCACGCGGCTTCCGGGGCTTTTGCAGGCTTTCGGACCCGCCGCATGCGCACTATCGGCGAATTGACATCGGCTTGGACATTTCTATAGTGGGCAAACATTTTTTTGCCCGCCCGCCAAGCAGGACAACGAGTTACGTTCCGTATCGAGAATACTGAGAGGAGGCCGTCATGGCTGACAGGAAAGCGCAGTTGACAGTGGATGGGCTGGACAAGCCCCTCGAACTCCCGATCTATTCAGGCACTGCCGGGCCCGATGTCGTCGACGTCCGCGGCCTCACCGCCGAAGGCCTCTTTACCTACGATCCGGGTTTCGTGGCGACCGCCGCCACCGAATCCGCCATCACTTATATCGACGGCGCGGAGGGCGTGCTGCTGCATCGCGGTTATCCGATCGGCGAACTGGCCCAGCACTCGAATCACGTCGAGATGTGCTACCTGCTGCTGTTCGGCGAACTGCCCACGGACGAGGAGTACGAGGAGTTCGCGAAGACCATCCGCAACCACACCATGGTCCATGAGCAGTTGGCCAACTTCTACAAGGGCTTCCGGCGCGACGCCCACCCGATGGCCATTCTGTGTGGCGTGGTCGGCGGCTTGGCGGCCTTCTATCACGACAACCTGGACATCACCAAGGAAGAGGAACGCCGCGTCAGCGCCGTACGCCTGATCGCCAAGATGCCGACGCTGGCGGCAATGTGCCACAAGTACAACATCGGCCAACCGTTCAACTATCCGCGCAACGATCTGGATTACGCCGAGAACTTCCTCTACATGATGTTCGGCAATCCATGCGAGCCCTACGAAACCAATCCGGTATTCGCCAAGGCCATGGACCGCATCTTCATGCTGCATGCCGACCATGAGCAGAATGCCTCGACGTCGACGGTGCGCCTGGCCGGCTCGACCGGCGCCAATCCATTCGCCTGCATCAGTGCCGGCATCGCCGCGCTATGGGGCCCGGCACATGGGGGCGCCAACGAAGCGGTACTCAACATGCTCGACGAGATCGGCGACGAGTCCGAGGAAAACATCCAGCGCTACATCGATCGCGCCAAGGACAAGGACGACCCGTTCAAGCTGATGGGCTTCGGTCACCGCGTCTACCGCAACTTCGACCCGCGCGCCAAGGTCATGAAGGAAACTTGTGATGAAGTGCTCGCGGAGCTGGGCATGGCCGATGACCCCAAGCTCAAGATCGCCAAACGCCTCGAGCAGATCGCCCTGGAAGACGAGTACTTCATCGAGCGCAAGCTCTACCCCAATGTCGACTTCTATTCCGGCATCATCCTCAAGGCCATCGGCATCCCCACCAACATGTTCACGGTGATCTTTGCCGTGTCGCGGACCATCGGCTGGATTTCGCACTGGAACGAGATGATCACCAACGGCTACCGCATCGGCCGCCCGCGTCAGCTCTATACCGGCTACACGCAACGCAACTACCCCACCAAGTGATCGAAAGGCCGCCGCAAGGCGGCCTTTCTCTTTCCATGCCAACTGTGCAAATAACGACTCCGTGTAAATAGAGCGGCTCACTTGGCCTAGGCTGGAAACGTGACACCACGCCGCCACCGCTCACCTGCCTGAGGAGCTTGATCATGAGCCAGCAGATTCGTACCGCCGCCTTCATCGGACTGGGCGTCATGGGCTATCCCATGGCCGGCCACCTGGCCCGCGCCGGTATCGACGTACGCGTCTATAACCGCACCGCCGCCAAGGCCGAAACCTGGGTCGCCGAATATGGCGGCAGCCACCATCCGACCCCCGGCGAGGCCGCCCAGGGCGCCGATCTGGTACTGGTCTGCGTGGGCAACGACGACGACGTGCGCGAAGTCGTCACCGGCCCCGAGGGGGTCATGACCGGCATAAACGAGGCAGCGGTGCTGATCGATCACACCACCGCCTCCGCCGATCTGGCCCAGGAACTCGCCGTGGCCTGCCGCGAGCATGGCTGCCAGTTCATCGATGCGCCGGTGTCGGGCGGCCAACAGGGCGCCGAGAACGGCGCCCTGACCATCATGTGCGGGGGCGAGGAAGCCGCCTTCCAGCGCATACGCCCCGCCCTCGCCCAATATGGCCGTGCCGTGACCCTGATGGGCGAGGCCGGAGCGGGCCAGATGACCAAGATGGTCAATCAAATCTGTATTGCCGGACTGGTGCAGGGGCTCGCCGAAGGCTTGCACTTCGCCGAACGAGCCGGCCTCGATCGCGAACGCGTCGTCGAAGTGATCTCTCAGGGTGCAGCCGGTTCCTGGCAGATGGCCAATCGCCATCGGACGATGATTGCCGGCGAATACGAACATGGCTTTGCGGTCAATTGGATGCGCAAGGACCTGAACATATGCCTGAGCGAGGCTCGCAAGCTCAGTGCCCGTCTTCCGGTGACCGCACTAGTCGATCAATTCTACGGCGACGTCCAGGCGATGGGCGGTGGACGCTGGGACACCTCGTCATTGCTCAAGCGCCTGGAGCAGGCCGGCTAGCCATTCCCTTCAGATCCCGGTTGTTCCTGTCGGGCTTGAGTCCTTTCGAGCTCGCCAGGAGCATCCTTCTACAGCCATCGTTTCGCAACTTTTGCACCCTTTTCGCTTTTCCACACTTTCTGTGGATAAGCTTGTTTATAAGCTCTAGAAAAGGTCTCGCAATCGCCATGACATGCGGGTTGCCTACAAATCGGCTATTTTTTAACCATCCATAACTTGCTGTTTAATAAAGGATTTTACAATCAGAAGCACAACCATGGGCCTGAGCGACAAACTGTGCACAAGCTAACATGGAGCAATAGGCGATGGGGAAAACTCGGTCGGCTTGTCAAGCCTTCGCGCGTTAAAAGTCAGTCGTGGGGGTGAACGCGCTCATATTGACATGCCCAGCGAATAGTCCCTTTTGATGGGCTGGCTAAACGGATGGGGAACAGCAAAAGAAGTGGCGTCCCATAGGGGGTTCGAACCCCTGTTACCGCCGTGAAAGGGCGGTGTCCTGGACCACTAGACGAATGGGACGCAAAGAGGACGTTTCGCGAAATGGTGGAGCCTAGCGGGATCGAACCGCTGACCTCGACACTGCCAGTGTCGCGCTCTCCCAGCTGAGCTAAGGCCCCTGAACCAACTGCTTAGTTCGCGAGAACGGGGCGTATATTACTGATCAGCCCCGGATTAGTCAACCCTCGTGCTTCGCACGAAGCTTTAAGCTTTAAGCTGTAAGCCTGAAGCTGGAAGATAAAGACCGCCCATATCGCTACTCCCAGCACGCTTCGGCAATCCCGGTACCGCAGGTCCTGCCGAGGTCTTCTTAAAGCTTACAGCTTATGGCTTACAGCTCCCGATACTCCTTCTCGAGTTTCTTGGCCTGCTTCTTGGAGACACCGCCCAGCACCTCGATGGCATGACGCAACCGGGCCCGGGTCATGTCGGACCCCAGAATCGCCATGGCGTCCATTACCGAGGTCGAGGTCGACGAGCCGGTAATGGCGATGAACACCGGTGCCAGGAGAACCTTCATCTTGAGATCGAAGTGCTCGCACAGGCGCTTGACCTCGGCCAGCAGGCTTTCCTTGTCCCAACGCGATACCCCTTCGAGGCGCCACACCAACAGCTGCAGCAAGCGCAGGAGATCCTCCCTCTCGAGCTTGACCTCGTCAAAGCTGCGCGCGTCGATCGCCGGCAGCCCCGCAAAGAAATGACCGGCCAACGGCATGACATCAGATAGCGTCTCGATGCGTGGACGCACCTGCGGCAATATCTGCCCCGCGTACTCATCATTGAAGGCCCATTCGCGCAGCGCCTGGAGCAAAGCCGCATCGTCAAGGTCCTCGCGGATATATACGCCATTCAGCCAAGTCAGCTTCTGCAGATCAAACACCGGCCCGCCCAGCGACACACGCTGGATGTCGAAGTGCGCCATCATCTCGTCGAGGGTGAACTTTTCACGATCATCGGGCATCGACCAGCCCATCCGCCCGAGGTAGTTGGTCACCGCCTGGGCGAGAAACCCCATGCGCCGATAGTAGTTGATCGAGGTGGGATTCTTGCGTTTGGAAAGCTTCGACTTGTCCGGATTGCGCAACAGCGGCATATGGCAGAGCCGGGGCATTTCCCAACCGAAGTATTCGTAAAGCAACTGATGCTTGGGCGCCGAGTTGATCCACTCCTCACCGCGCAGCACGTGGGTGATCCCCATCAGATGATCATCGACGACGTTGGCCAGATGATAGGTCGGCATGCCATCGGACTTGAGCAGGATCTGGGCATCGACCTGCGCCCAATCGACTTCGATGCGCCCGCGTAGCATGTCCTCGACGACGCAGGTACCGGATTCGGGCACCTGCATGCGCACCACATAGGGCCACCCTTCGTTCTCGCGCCGCTTGGCCTCGTCGCCCGGCAGAGCCAGGTCAGCGGGCTTGAGCGCCAACTGCAGGCCTTGCGCCTTGCGCGACTCGCGCAATTCGTCGAGTTCTTCGCTGGTCCGATAACACTTGAAGGCGTGCCCCTTGTCCAGCAACTGACGGGCCATCTCGGCATAGATGTCGCCACGCTCGCTCTGGCGATAGGGCCCGTGCGGCCCACCGACATCCGGCCCTTCGTCCCACTCCAGGCCCAGCCAGCGCAGCGAATCGAGGATCATCTGTTCCGATTCGGGGGTCGAGCGCTGACGGTCGGTGTCCTCGATGCGCAGTATGAATTGGCCACCGTGCTGGCGGGCGAAGCATAAGTTGAACAGCGCAATATAGGCGGTACCCACGTGCGGGTCGCCGGTGGGAGACGGGGCAATGCGTGTGCGTACGGTGGTCATCTCGTCCGTTTCCGTTGGCTCGGGTTGATGGCGGCATTATACGCACCTGGTATCCCTCCATCAGCCATGGATGAAACGAGCACCGGAAGAGGCACTCAAGGCGCCGCATGCCGGCCTTAGCTAAAGCGCCAAGTGCTCGCGAAACCAGTCGGTGATGAAGTCGAGATAGGCGCGGGTCTTGTCGGGCAGATACTTGCGTGAGCGAAACAGCACCAGCATGCTGCCATGCTCGTTCCAGTAGGGCTGAAGCAACGGTACCAGTTCGCCGTCGGCAACCGCCGCCCGTGCCGCGAAAGTCGGAAGATAAGCGAGTCCGAATCCGGCCTTGGCCGCTTCCACGACCCCCAGCAGATTGTTGATGACCAGCCGCGAGTTAGGCTCGATGTCGAGTGGTTGACCGTTGAGCGAAAAGCGCCAGTGCGCGCCAAGGTCGTAGTTGCCGTAGAAGATGCTGTCGTGCTGCTCGATATCGCGCGGATGCATCGGCCGCTCGGCGCGCGCCAAGTACTCGGGCGCGGCATAAAGCCCATAGACCACCTTGCACAATGGACGCGAGACCAGGCTCGACGGCGGCATCGGGCCCATGCGTATGGCCAGGTCGACGGAGTCGTCGATCGGCTCGAAGCGCTGGTCCTCGAGCAGAATCTCCACCGCCACGTCGGGATAACGGCGCATGAAAGCCGTCGTCGGTGGTGCCAGATACATGAAGCCGAAGCTGACCTGGGCGCTGACCTTGAGTTGGCCGCGAGGACGCGACGTCACCGATTGAACCTGGGCTTCGGCCGCGGCCAATTCCTCGCGAATACGCAGGCCATGCTCGAAGTAGATCTGGCCGGCCTCGGTCAGGTGCAACGAACGCGTCGAGCGGTTCAGCAGGCTAACGCCCAGCTCTTCTTCCAGTGCCGCTATTCGCTTGGAAGCCAGTGACTTGGAAATACCCAGGCGACGCGCCGCCGCCGTGAAGCTCCCGGCCCTCACGACTTCAACGAAGACTTTCAATGCATCGAGAGTGGCCAAACCGGGTCCTTGAAAGCGTGACGAAGCCTAAAGTTTCCATTTCGGAAACACTGGATTTCGATTGTACCCACTTATTCCGCAAACGACGACTCCGTATACTGCCCGCTCCGATCGTAGCCGCGATCGGAGCACCAGCGGCTCGCTCTGGGCGAGTGGCTGGAGCCTTCAGTGCAATACTTTCTGCGCCACCGGGCTGTCCGTTCGGGCAGCCGGCGCATTTTTCTCACCGCCCCTCCTGCTTGCTCATTAAGCCGAATGACTGGATATTTGGCGTCGATTACAGTGAATTACGGTGACGCTCCTTAGCACGCTCATCGCTGGAACACTGGCGCAGCATAGCGATCCAAGCCATAAATACTGAGGAAAAAGTCGTCGTTGCCCGCCTGTTCCAATATCTGAGACGGCGAATTGTCATGCGGCTAAGTGTCATGTTTTAACCCGAAACATACTTCGGTAGCGACTGGCTATGCTAGGCGTTCATGTCACGGTGAGATGCACTCGATGGTTGACCTGGGTTCCCATATAAAAGCACTAAGAATGAAGGCTAATCTGAGCAAGGCTGCCTTGGCCCGGCGGGTGGGTGTCTCGGACGTTACGATTTCCTATTGGGAATCAGGCACCATCAAGCAGATCGGTCATGAGCGACTAGTGGCCCTGGCTGAAGCCCTGGACTGCAATTTGAGCGACCTGCTGCAAGGTACGCCTGCGACGCAGATACCTTATGGCGTTCTGCCCCTTCGCGTTCTCCAGCCGCCGCCCTGGATGACCACCAGCGGTCAATTGGTGCCCTCGTCGATTGGCCTGCCCAGTTCGGAAATCACGGAAGGCTGCCATTTGGTGACGCCGGCGCCGGGGGAGCGATTCGACTTTCTGACCGAGGGTGATCTTGCCGCGATACGCCCGCTCGATACTTTCGACGATGATGGCCTATACCTGCTGGAGTGCGACGATGCGTTGCAGGTGCGCCATATATCGCGCAACGCGCAAGGCAAGTTGCGCATTCGCGACGAACGAAGCGAGCTCGACAATGTGCTGATCAGCGCACTGCCCTTTAGAGTGCTGGCCCAGGTACGTGTCCATTGGCGCCCCTACGCGATCACTGAAGAAAAACGCTGAAGCGCCCCCGGAGCAAGCGTGATTGCACGATGGCGACGAGCCATCTATGTTGCAGCAAAAGGCCAGACAAGGAGTCGATGATGGCGAGGCTTTTCGACAGCTACGAAGCAGCTAGCGAATGGTATTCCACCAGCGATTACAAGGATATGGCATGGTATGACGGGTTCGAGGAAGAGCAATTGATAGAGTTCGCCTACGCTCACGGCTCGGACCACGATGGCGAAGATGATCTGATAGCGGCCTTTCTTCGCGAACAGGGTGAAGATCCTGACGATTATGGGCTCTAGGCTCTCCCGATGAGGCTCGTCAATGACGCTGTCGGCAGCCCGTAACTGACAGCCACGACCGGCACAGGCCGGGCGTGGCTTGTCTGTGCTGGTTCATTCCCCAGCCTTGAGTACCCCGCGGCGAATCTGATCTTCTTCGATGGATTCGAAAAGCGCCTTGAAGTTGCCTTCGCCAAAGCCCTTGTTGCCCTTGCGCTGAATGATTTCGAAGAAGATCGGCCCGATCACCGTGTCGGTGAATATCTGCAGAAGAATCCCCTCCTCCGGCGCGCCATCGATCAACAGATTGAGCGACTGCAGTTCCTCGACCGATTCCTGGTGATCGGGTACCCGCTCGGCGATCTTTTCATAGTAGGTAGCCGGCGTGGACATGAAGGTCACGCCGTTGTCGCGCAACGCTCTGACAGTGGCATAGATATCGTCGGTAGCCAGCGCCAGGTGCTGGATACCCTCGCCGTTGTACTCGCGCAGGAATTCGGCGATCTGCGAAGTATCGTCGGCCGATTCATTGATCGGAATGTGCATCTTGCCGCAGGGCGCCGTCATCGCCTGGGAGTGCAGCCCGGTCATCTTGCCTTCGATGTCGAAATAGCGAATTTCGCGAAAATTGGCGATCCGCGTATAGAAGTCGGCCCAGACGTTCATCTGGCCGCGGTCGACATTGTGGGTCAGGTGATCGAGCACCTTGAGCCCCACACTCGCCGCGTTTCGATCGGCCCCCGGAATCGGTTCGAAATCGATGTCGTAAAGCGTGCGTCCCTGCTCGTCGGTACGTCCATCGACGAAATACAGCAGTGAGCCGCCGATCCCCTTGATCGCCGGTATTCCCACCTCACCGGGGCCGACCGGGTTATCCACCGCTTCGGCGCCATTCGCCACGGCGTGTTCCAGCGCCTGATGCGCATCGGCCACCCTCCAGGCCATCGCGCAAGCACTCGGGCCATGCTGACGGGCGAATTCCGCCGCATGCCCGCCCGGCTCGCCATTGATCACGAAATTGATGCCCTCCTGCTGGAAAAGCGTCACGTTCTTCGAGCGGTGCTTGCGCGTCCGAGTGAAGCCCATCCGCTCGAACAGGCGAGCCATGGCCTCGCGCTGCTCGGCATTCGGCGCGGTGAATTCGACGAACTCGAAACCATCGGTACCCAGAGGGTTGTACTGGTTATCGGAAACAGTCGCGGTTGCTGGTGCGGTCATGTCCCTCTCCTGCTGCGGCTAACGGATCATCGTCGAGGCGATGTTGCTTACAGCTTATAGCGCCGTCGCGGACTCGTGGATGCCTTCGCCGCCGGCATTGAGGGCCTCGCTTCCCGACTGCGCCCGCCAGTCTGGCAAGCATTCCTTACACAGTGCCCGCTCCGGCATGACAGCGAGCTGCCATGGTGCAGCATCCTGACACTGCGTAAATATATCCTTACAGTCACTGAAGCCCGGCGACCAGCCCCGCCGCCACCATCAACAGCACCACGCCGATAACACCGTCGATGACTCGCCACACCCAGCGACTCGCCAACTTCGGCGCCAGCCAACCGGCCGCAGCGACCAGCGAGAAGAACCATAGGCAGGAAGCCAGTATGGCGCCTGCGTAGAAAGCCGTCGGCTCGGCCTGCACGGCACCGATCGCGCCGAGCATGATCAGCGTGTCCAGGTAGACCTGCGGATTGAGCAGCGTCACTGCCAACGTCGTGGCTATCACGCCGCGACGCGAGGCCCCGCCACGCCCGGCCCGCAGGGCCTCGGGCGAAAAGACCCGGCGCCAGGCCAATCCGGCCTGCCACACCAGGAACAGCGCACCGCCGAGCCTGGCCAACATCATCAACGTTGCCTGGGAGGCGATCAATTGGCCGACGCCCAACCCGCCCAGGACGATCAGCAGTACGTCACACGCCGTGCAAATGAGCGCCACCAGCCAGGGGTGCTCGCGTCGCAGCCCCTGACCGAGGACGAAAGCATTCTGCGCGCCGATTGCGATGATCAGCCCGGCACCGGTTACCAGCCCCTGGGCGGCAGAACCCCACATGGCAATCTCCTGGCGTCTACATAAGGAAATCCAGGTTATACTCGGCGCTAAAATAAGTTAAATTAATTGAAAGAATGGATGATTAACTTGGCTGATGCTTGATTACAAACTTCTCCAGGCCCTGGCGGCGGTGGTCGACCAATCCGGCTTCGAGCGTGGCGCAAAGCACCTGGGACTGACCCAATCCGCGGTCTCCCAGCGCATCAAACTGCTCGAGGCCCGGCTCGGCCAGCCGGTGCTCGTGCGCACCCCCAAGCTGGCACCGACTCCGCTGGGCCGACGCCTGCTCAATCACGTCCAACAGGTGCGTCTGCTCGAGCACGACCTGCTCGATCAGATCCCGGCCCTAGGCGAGCGCGAGCAACGCCTGCGCCTGGCGATCAATGCCGATAGCCTGGCCACTTGGTGGACGCCGGTCACCGGCGGCTTCTGCCGCGAACATGATGTGCTGCTCGACCTGGTGGTGGAGGACCAGGACGTCGCTCTCAAGCGCATGCGCGACGGCGAGGTCGCCGGCTGCATATGCGCCACATCGCGCCCGGTGCAGGGTGCGCGCACCCATCCCCTGGGCAGCATGCGTTACCGCGCCCTGGCGAGTCCCGATTACGTGGCCCGGCATTTTCCCCGTGGGTTGAATCACGATGCCCTGCGCGAGGCCCCGGCGATCGTCTTCGGCCCCGACGATCGCCTGCAGCACCGCTATCTGGAAATGCGCGGTTATCAGGAACCCTTTCCACACCACCTGTGCCCCTCTTCCGAGGGATTCATTCAGCTAGCTCAGTCGGGCATGGGGTACGGCTTGATACCCGAGCGCCAGGTATCCCGGGAATTACAGGAAGGCAGCCTCGTCGATCTGGATAGCGACAGTTTCATCGACGTGCCGCTCTACTGGCACCATTGGCGGCATGGCGGCAGCACCCTCGACGCCCTGACCGCGCACCTGCTGGCCCAGTGCAATCGCTGGCTGACGCCGTTCGATGCCTCGCAGGAATTCTTCTGACGACTCGACGGCCGAGCGTCATGGCCGACTACAATGCAGACAGGCAACGAACGACGGCAATTCGACAAGGCCTAGAGACTCATCAACGATAGGGAGCCCGTAATGGCAGGCAGGCGGCGATCGCTCAATTTCACGGCCCTGGGAATGGCGCTGTGGCTGGCGGGCTGCGCCGGGTCATCGCCGCCACCGCAGCCACCGTTCCTGCGTCTGGAAGCCCATGGTGACACGCTCTCGGAGGCTCGCCAGGCTGCGATGCAGCACGCCGAAGAGCAATGCCAGGACGGCCATCCCGTGGTCATCGAAAGCCAGCAACACGATACGCCGCCACGCTTTCGTAGCGAATCCGCGCTACCCCTGGCGCAAAGCGAGCTCGGCACATATGCCGCCACCACCCATGAAGGCGAAGCGCCCTCGATCGTCTGGCGCTATCACTGTCGTGGCGATTGAACCCTCAACGCTGCAAGTGCGTGGCGACACTTGCCACCTTGTCATCCATGCTCTGTTCGCGATCGGTACGGGTGCCGACCTTGAGGGTCGTGGTGATACGCGGCGCGCCCATCTCATGGACACGCTCATGACACCGCCTCACCGTTTCGAAAACCGTTTCCCACGGTCCTTCGATGTTGGTGCCGTAGGCATGCATGCGATAGACCAGACCGGCGTCTTCGATCACCTCCTGGCACGCTGCCACGTAACGCGAAACCGAGACTCCGACGCCCAACGGCACGATGCAAAAATCGACGATGACCTGCATGAAGCACCCTCCTTCATTGGATTTTTCTCATCACTACGACGATAGACTATGCTGCAGTAACAGTCGTGGTCAGCACTCTTGCTAGCACTATCAATGCCATAGCCTGGAGCAGTTGCATCCCGCGGCTACAGTTAGCAAACTAAATAGAGTTTGGTTGTGGCAAGGGATTGCCTTGCCCGGACCGTATCGCATTCGCAACCTGCATACCGGAGTTCGGCATGACCAGTGATACCCGCATCGGCCCCGTCGCCCTACCCGATACCCGCTCACGACGCATCGTCGAAGACTTGCTCGAAGGTTCCGGAGTCAGCCTCAACGGTTCCACGCCGTGGGATATCCAAGTCCTGCATCCCGACTTCTTCTCGCGCATCTTGCGTCAGGGCACGCTGGGTCTCGGCGAAGCCTACATGGATGGCTGGTGGGACTGCGAACGGATCGACGAAATGGCCCATCGGCTGCTTCGTCACGGGCTCGGCGAACGCGCTCATACCTCTTCCGAGCGGCTGATGTACCGCCTCCAGGCGGGTTTCTTCAACCTCCAGAGCAAGACCCGGGCCTATATCGTCGGCGAGGCGCACTATGATCTCGGCAACGATCTTTTCGAGCGCATGCTCGATCCGACCATGTGCTACTCCTGTGGCTACTGGAAGGAAGCCCAAACGCTCCACGAGGCGCAGGTTGCCAAGCTCGACCTGGCGGCGCGCAAGCTGGGCATCGAGCCCGGCATGAAGGTGCTCGACATCGGCTGCGGCTGGGGCAGCTTCGCCGAACATGCCGCCCGCCGTTACGGCGCCGAAGTGACCGGCATCACTATCTCCAAGGAGCAGGCCGTACTGGCCCGTCAGCGCTGCGAGGGGCTGCCGGTTGAGATCCTGCTCGAGGATTATCGCGACCTGGAAGGCCGCTTCGACCGCATCGTCTCGATCGGCATGTTCGAGCACGTCGGCCATCGCAACTACCGCACCTATTTCGACACCGTCGAGCGACTGCTCGCCGATGACGGCCTGTTCGTGCTGCACACCATCGGCTCCAACAATTCCGAGATCAGTGCCGATCCCTGGATCAACAAGTACATCTTCCCCAACGGCATCCTGCCCTCCATCAAGCATATCGCGCAGGCCAGCGAAGGCAGATTGCTCATGGAAGACTGGCAGAATTTCGGCGCCGACTACGATCGTACCCTGATGGCCTGGAACGAAAACTTCGATACCCACTGGCATGAGGTCGCCCACAACTACAACGAGCGTACGCGCCGCATGTTCCGCTATTACCTCGGCGTTTGTGCCGGCGCCTTCCGTGCGCGGGACATCCAGTTATGGCAGGTCGTCTATTCCAAGGGGCGTCCCGGCCGTTATGACAGCCCCCGCTGAGCCAGCGACAGCGGCTCATTGATGGGTCCGCAGCGAGACGTGTAGGAAAATGGCTCGGTTTACTGTCGTAGATCACCTACGACTATACTTTTGTGACATTATGTTACTTTTGTTCGTATAGTGTTGCGCTTCGCGCTTACTGTCGTTTCCAGCGACGCATCCCTATCGAATGCCGGGAGCCAACGATGTCACTGCCTTCTGCCTCGCCGCCCGCCGGTGCATCGAACGGCGCACCGGACAGCACCCAAGGCGAGCCCCGGGACAGCGGCAGTGGGCAACTGGCCCTGCTCGGCGAGCGCATCCCCGGCCTGGTGTTTCAACTGCTTCGCGATACGCGCGGGCAGCTGCGCTTCCCGCTGCTGGCCGGCGACGAGCGCATGCTTCAGGGCGCCGACCGCCAGAAGCTGGCGCAAAGCGCCGAACCGGCCCTCGAGCGCATCGCCCGCAGTGATTACATCAAGCTGATGAGCGCCCTCGAACATTCGGCGCTGGCACTCACCACCCTGGCAATCCAGCTGCGCATCCTGCGCCTCGACGGTGCCACCCGCTGGGTCACGGTGCGCGCGCGCCCGGAAAGAACCAGCGATGGCAGCACCCTATGGCACGGCGTACTGATCGATGTCAGCGAACAGGTCGTGCAGCAGCGCCACCTGAGAAAGCTCTCGGATACCGATGAACTCACCGGCCTGGCCAATCGCCGCCGGCTGATGCAGCGGCTCAGGGAAGAGATGTCGAGCGCTAGACGCCATGCACGTCCATTATCCCTGCTGCTGCTCGATCTCGATCACTTCAAGCGCATCAACGATACCTGGGGCCATCTCAAGGGCGACCAGGTACTCAAACAGCTCGCCGAACTCTGCTGCAACGCCCTACGCGGCGAAGATCTGGTGGCGCGCCTGGGCGGCGAGGAATTGGCCATCCTGCTGCCATGCACACCGATCGAAGCCGCCGTGCAGCTGGCCGAGCGCTTGCGCGAGGCGATCGCCGGCCATGATTTCGGCATCACCCAAGGGCGGGTCACCGCCAGTCTCGGAGCCGCCGAGTATCAGGACAACGACACTATCGATGAGCTCATCGAACGCGCCGATCGCGGTCTCTACGCCGCCAAGCACGCGGGTCGCAACCGGGTCTTGCGCGCTTAAACAGAGGCGCGTTGCCTGCCAACGGTTGCGCAGCGCCATCAGGTGGCTGGCAAGCAGGTCGGCCGGACCCAGGCTCGGGTAGCTGGGGGCGCTGCTCCGGTATCTTCGCTCAAGCGGATGGACTAGCGGTCGGCGGGGCCCAGCCAGCGGCCGGCGTTGATCTCGATGCGCCGCAAGGCGCGTTGCAGCGTCTCGCGTTCGGCTTCGTCGAGCCCGGCGAGAAGCAGCGCCCGCGCCTCGTCGGCCCGAGCGTCCAGCGCGGCCAGTATTCGCACCCCTTCGGCGGTGAACGACACCTGGCGCACCCGGCGGTCGTCGGCACGGATGCGTCGCTTTATCAGCCCCTGACGCTCGAGTTGCGCGAGTGTGCGCGTCAGCGAGGGCAGTTCGATACCCAGCGTTTCGGCCAGTTGCTTCTGCGTGGCGCCGTCACCGAGATGGCGCAGCGCCACCAGGGCCGTCCAGCGCGGCTGGGTCAGTCCCAGCGGTGCCACCGTGCGCCCCACCACCGTGCACCACAGGCGATGAACGTGACCGAGCCGCATGCCGAGCGCGGCATCGCCTTGTGACAAGAAGTTAGTTCGCATGCGAGGTATGCTAGCATAAATTAGCAAGCAAACGAACTATTTGGACAGGGTAAGCGGGCCAGCCGCACCCTTGAGCGATTCAGCGGGTGCGGCACATCTCGGCGGGATGCCTCAACTGGGCCAGCAGATAGACCTTGAGCTCGGCCTCGACGCCCATCTCGTCGAGTGCCGTACGCATGCATAGCAGCCAGGCATCGCGCTCCTCGGGACCGATCGCCAAGTGGCGGTGCGCGGCGGGAATGGCGATCGGCCCGAAGCGCGCGCGGTAGCGGCTCGGTCCGCCCATCCAGCCGATCAGAAACGTCGCCAGCTTGTCCCGCGACAGGCTCAGCTCGGCGGGATGCAACGCCAGAATACCCTGCGCCTCGGGCAGGCGCTGCATGGCGGCATAGAAACGCTCGGCCAGTTCGTACACGGCAGTTTCGCCGCCCAGGGCCTGCAGGGTAGTATCGCCAATCCCGTAGACCGGCATCAGTGCTCCTCCTCGTCCATGCCCTTTATCAGCGTCAGCCAGGCCTCGGCCAGCGCATCATCGAGCGATCTGCCCCCTAGCTCAGCCATCACCGTATCGTCGAGCGCCTCCTGGTCGAGCCCCCGCGCCCAGCCAATCCCCGGGCGCTGGCCGTGCTTGCCGGTCAGCCGGTGCAGCGGATGGCCGCCTTCGCGCTCGAACCGCTCGATCATCGGCGCGTAGAGCGCCGAAAGGCGCAATGTCGGTACGCTCCGACGTAGCCGGCGGAAGATTCTCAGGCCCTCGGGGTCGAGATCGCCCCAGTAGTTTGCGCGCTCGAGTGTCAAAAGGTCGGCCAACGATTGCCGCGGATCGACGTCGCCGATCAGCCGCACCCGCTCGGGCGCCTTGAGCGCTTCGCTCAGCGACAGCCCGTAACCGAAGCTGCAGAGCAGAGCCAAGCGCTCGGCAAGGCCCGTGCGACGTGCCTGCTCGAAGCTCTGCGGATTCTCGATCAGCAGCACCCCCTGCGGTTCGGCCGGCACCGCCGCCAGCACCCAGACGCTTGGCATGCGAAAAGCCGCGCGTTCGATGCCGAAGGCACGCACCAGCTCACGCGGCAAGGCATCCAGCAACTTGCTGCTACCCAGCAGATAGCGTGCGCTGGCCTCGAACGAACTGAGCGCATGGGCGCCGGGCAGATCCGCGGCCAGCCGGTTGAGCCCCTCGACGAGACGCCGCTGATCGGCCAGGCTCCAGGCCTCGAGCACACCGTCCAGCGCATGGCGCCAGACGGCGGCCTGAGCGGCGTCCAGCGGCAGCGAGGCATCGACCCGGGCGAACTCGGATTCCAGCCGATGGCGCAGCGCCTCGGACAACTGCACGCGAACGTTGAGCCGCTGGTGCGCCGAAACCGGTTGCGCGGTCTCGATGAGCCCCGCCTCGGCCAGCTCGCGCAGCGCCTCCCAGCCATCCAGCTCGGTACCGCAATGCCCCGCCTGGCTCAGCATGTTCACCAGCGGCTGGCTGCGCCAGGCCTTGTAACGCCCTTTCAGGTGGTGCTTGCCCCACTCGCCTTCCAGATAGTGCTGCGCCACCTCGGCGCGCTCGCTGAGCAGTTTCATGGCGTCGGCTCCGTGACGTGAATGCCGAACAGGCTGGCCTCGCCCTGACCGCGACCGATCGCTTCGGGCTCGACCACCCGGCCGTCGCGGACCACCACGTGGCCGCCCTGGCCCTGGGCGCCGCCGATCACACTGCCCACCAGGTAGGTGGGGAAGATCGCCGCGTCATTCTCGTAGTTGGGATTATGGATCAAGCCGATCATCTGGAAACGTCCGCGGGTGTTGCGCAGCGACTCCAGCGAATCCTGGATCAGTCGCCGATGCGAGAGCTTGGAGAACAGCCCATCGAGCAGGATCACGCTCTCGCGACCGGCCCGGGCGCGGCGCTTGTGATGACCCGGCAGTTCGCGCAGCTCGCGCTCGATGGCGAATTCCGAGAGCTTGACCAGCCACATCAGCGACACCGCCTCGCGCTGGCCTTCCGACATGTCCTCGTTGAGCGAGAACAGCCGGCCATGGGGACGGATCGCGTCGTGCTTGAGGCGAATGGTCACGTCGCGGAACAGCCCGCGGTAGATGCGCCGGCGAATCTGGCGGGTCAACTCGTCGTCGCGGCGGCGCTGGTCGCCCTGCGCCGCCGCGCCGTCCTGCTGCAGCCGGCGCCGCTGGGCGAGCTGGTGCTCGTCGATATCGGCGAGCAACTGCTGGATCAATTCACGAACCGCCTCGTCGCCGATCAGCGCCGCCTTGACCTCGAAATAGGCCCCGCCCTCGCTGCCGCGTCGGGCGACGCGCTTCAGGCTGTCCAGGTTGCCGGCGGCATCGGTGATGATCGAGCCCAGCCGCTCGACCAGATTGCCCTCGATATGCTCGCGCGAGGCGTTGAGCGTGGCGACGCGCTGTCGATGCTCGTCGAGCTGGCCGGTCAACTGGCCATAGAGCGCGCGCAGCTCGTCGAGCGAAGCCGCGGTGGCGCCGTCCAGCGTCGCCAGCCGGGCACGCTCGGTATCGTTGAACAGGCGACTCTCGACGGCCTCGCGCAACGCCTGGCCGAGTTTCTGCTCGAAGCGCTCCGCCTCGCGCGCCTGACGCTCGCGGTCCCGCGAGCGCTCGCCGAGGTTGAGATCGCCCAGCGCCTCGAGCAATGCCTGCTGACAGCCCTGCAGCGACTGAAGGAAGCGCTGATGCGCCTCGTCCGACGCGCCCTCACCGGTCTCGCGGTCGCCGCCGGCCAGGCCTCGCCACTCGCCGAGCGTGGCGTCCAGCGCCTCGGCCCGCGGATCATCGAGCGGCCAACGGCTAGCCTCACGCAGATCGTCGAGCACCGCCAGGCGCTGCAGCCAACCGCCCGGCAGGCCGCGAACCCGCTCCAGCCAGGCGATGGCCAGTTGATCGGTGTCGAGCATCGCCTGATGGTTGCAGGCCAGGCGCGCCTCGACGCTGTCCTGCTCGCGGCGCTTGGCCTTGCCCGCGGCATGCGCCGCGTCGCGCTCGCGCTTGAGTCGGGCGATCTCGCGCTCGAGCTTCTGGCCGCCGCCGCTGTCGTCGCGCACCTCGAGAAAGGCACGGATGCGCGCGAAATCGAAATCCGCGCGCCGACTGGCGCTGGCCAACGCCACCTCGAGCTCGGCCTCCCGCGCCTCGGCGGCCGCCATGAAGTCGACCCCGCCCTCACGCTCGAAGGCGTCGAGGGTGCGCAGCCGTTCGCGCTCGCCATCGGCGAACAGCGCCCGCGAGCGGCCGTCCAGATCATCGCGCTGTCGGCGCAGCGCTTCGTGACGTTCGCTGGCCTGGGCCAGACGCTCGTCGGTCAACGCCTGGGTCTCGACCAGTTCGGCGAGACGCGCCTCAAGGGCTTCGAGCCGCTCGACGCCACCCGCCGCGGCGAACTTCTCCGCGGCCAGCCAGGTCGCGCCATGCCGCTCCAGCGCCCGTTCGGCGGCATCGACCTGTGGACCCAGCTCGGCCAGGCGGCGCTCGGCGTCGGCCAGCGTCTCGCTAGCCTCTTCGAGGGCCCTGTCGCCCCCTTCGAGCAGATAGCGCTGAAAGTCGTCGATGCATGTCAGCGCCGCATCGCTCAGCCGCGGCGCGAGCTCCTCGCGCCGCGCCGCGAGTTCGCGCTGGTCGCGTTCCAGGCCGTCGAGCGCCTCCTCGACCCGTGCCTCGACGGCATCGAGGGCCCGTAGCGCCAGGGCGAAGCGTTCGCCGTGCGGGTCGAGGCGCGCGATCTCGGCCGCCAGCGCGTCGCGGCGCTGACGATCGATGGCCAGGCGCTGCTGGGTCTCCTCGCGCAGCGCGATCAGGTACTGGGGATCGAGCGCCGCCTTAACCGCCAGGGTCTCGACGCCGCACACCGCGCCCAGCGGTGGCCGGCCGTCAGCGAGGCACGCCGCGAGCCGGCCGGCCTCGAACACCGGCACGCCCAGGCCATGTTCGATCAGCAGCGCGGCGGCCTCGCCGGCCCGCGACTCGCCGGCGACAACCGGGGCGAACAGCTGGCCGGCGGCCTGCGACAACCATTCACGGCGCGCCTCGAGGGCATGTTCGTCGTCCGCATTGAGCACGTCGTGCAACGCGGTCCAGGCGATCCCCGCCTGATCGAGCAGACGATGCGCCTCGCGCTCGGCGACCTGGCGCGCCAGCGGATCGCCGGCAAGGCTCTCGAGATAGCGCTCGCGGGCTTCGATCCGCTCGTCCAGGCCCTCGGCCTCGCTGAGCAGGCGCGGGTAGCGGAACTTGGCATCCTTGAGCCATTGCGCCGGCGACTGCTCGCTGATATCGCCAAAGCTCAGCCAGGCCTGGTGCAGCTCGCGCAGGCGTTGCTCTTCCCGTTCCAGCCGATGCGCCGCATCGTCGAGTTCGCGCGAGCGCCGATAGAGGCGATCGCGCAGGTGCACCGGATCGTCGTCGCCATGCACCTCGGCATAGCGCCGCGCCGACTCGGCCAGCGGCGTCAGGCGCTCACCACGCGCCTGCGCCTCCTGCTGACGCTGACGCTGTGCGCGCTGCGCCTGCTGCCAGTCGGCCAGCTCGGCCTTGCGCCGCGCCCAGAACTCCTCGACGGCGGCGTCGGGCCAGCCCTCGACGAAGGCCCGCCAGGCCTCCTGGCCGTGCTTGAGCGGGCCGCGCTCGCCCTCCAGGCGCGCGCGCTCGCCATTGAGCCGGTCGCGCGCGTCACGGGCCTCGTCACGCTGGGCGCCGACGTCGTCCAGTTCGGCCTCGACGGTTTCGCGTTCGAGATCCAGCGCCTCCTGCTGCGCGCTCTTCAGCGCCAGCCACTCGCCCGGTGAGGTATCCGGATGGGCCGCCTGGAACTCGGCGTGCCAGCGTGCACTGTCCTCGAGCTTGGCGACACGCCCGATATGCGCGTTGAGCGCCTGGCGAGCCGTGTCGGCGGCGGCGATGGCGGTCTCGCGGGTCGCCTCGGGCGCCTCGAGCTCGGCTTCGCTGAACAGCCCCTCGCCCAGCGCCTGGGTATAGAAGCTCTGGTTGTCGGTGAATTCGCGCTGGCGCGATTCGAGCTGTTCACGCTCGCGCTCGAGGCGCTCCCACTCGGCCTCGAAGCCCCCGGCGTCCGCCTTGAGCTCCTTCAGGTAACGGCGATCGGCGATCACCTCTTCGCGAAAGCGGTTGCCGTCGAGCGCCTCGAAGGTATCGGCGGCCTCGTCGAGCCGCGCGAGCGCCCGGTAGCGTGCGCTGTCGTCGGCGAAGCCATGGCTGTCGGCCAGCCAGTCGCGGGCCGAGGCGAATGCGACATGGTGGGCCTCGCGGGCGCTCGCCCAAGCCGCTTCGGGCAGATGAATCAGTTGGCGATGCGAGTCGACCCGCGCGCCACGCTCCGCCAGCGACTCACGCACGCTGCGCTCGGGCTGGCCGCCGAGCCGGGCGAGCAGCCAGACCGATACCCGCGGGCGCTCGCTGTCGCCCTTGCTCCAGGCCAGCCCGGTGACCTCGTCGGTCCCGGCCGCACCTGCTAGCGCATCCTCCGTCGCATCGGCCGCGGGCCGCCGCGGCAGGCCCGGCAGCGCCAGCAACGCCTGGCCGCCCAGCAGCCGTTCGCTGGCCGCCAGGCCCTCGTCGAGCTCGGCGAGACGCTCGCGCGCGCCGAGCAGCGCCTCGCCCTGCTCGTTGAGATCGGCGAGCCGGGCGACCTTGTCGTCGGCGCGCTTCTGGTCGGTCTCGGCCTCGCTCAGGCGGTGGCGCAGTTCGGTGACCTTGCTGCCCGAGTTGAGGATCACGTCCTCGATCAGCTCCTCGCCCTCGTCGGTCTCGCCTCGGGTCGCCCCGGAAAGAATCTGCGGCGCCAGTACCTCGAAGAAGAACGCTTGGTCGGCCTTCTCGCCGGCGCGCGGCTTGATGGCGTTGAATATCTGACTCTTGTCGGCGCCGCCCTCCTTCTGGAAGGCGGCCATCTGCGCCAGTTCCCGGCGCGAGATGTGCGAGCCCACCGCGTCCAGCCACTCCTCGCGGTTGGCGCTGCGGGTCACGCCGTGGCTGCGCATTGCCGCCTGGACATCGCTGTTGGCGTACAGCGCCAGCTTGGCGTCGCGAGTCAGGTGATGGACGGGGATATCCTCGAGACGTCCGGCATAGTGATAGAAGGACAGCCCGCTGCCGTCGCTGTAGCCATACAAGCCGAACACGAAGGTCTCGCCGGCGACCTCCTCGCCGGCGGCGGCGAGCATGTCGGATTGCCCCGCCGCGCCATCGCCGCTGCGAAATTCCACTCGCAGGTGCGACCAGCTGCGGCCCTGGCCGCCGACGCTGGCCGGCGAGCACTTGCGGCGGGTACGCGCCAGCAGGGTGCGATCGCGCGACAGCAGGCCGATCAACGCCTCGGCGAGCGTCGTCTTGCCGAAGCCGTTTTCCATGCTGATGGCGCTCGACTGGCCGCGCAGATCGAGCAGCAGATGACGCATTTTGGCGTCCCAGGGCGAGGCGATGTCGCCGTGCTTGTTGAGCAGGTTGGCGACTTCGATACGGTTGATCACGCTCATGAACGGTCTCCACTGTCCTGCGCCTGGCCGGCATCCGAGTCGGCGAACAGGTCGTCGGATCGTGCCGCCTCGTCGTCCTCGCGCTCGGCGGGCGCCGTTTCGGCCGCTTCGTCGGCCGCACGGGTAGGCGTCGCGGCCGGCGTCCCCAGATCGTCGCGCGCCTGGCCCGAGATCAGTTCGACCAGGTGCGAGAGGTGATGCACGCCGACCTGCTCGGCTTCCAGCGCGCCGAGCAGGGTCTGTTGCCAGATGTCGCCACCGTCGTCGGTGGTTTCGCGGGCCGCTTCGAGCTGACCGCCGCGCACCTGAAGGTCGATGAATGCCTTGGCCCGGCGGGCCAGGTCCTCGCCGCGCTCGTCGAGCAGGCTACGGCTGGTCTCGGGAATGGCCTCGCCGAGCGCGCGCAACTCCTCGAGCCGCTCGCGCAGCAGCTCGATCAGCTCGGCGCTGGCGAAGGTCGCCTCCTGGTAGCGGCTGACATCCGACAGTGCGCGATTGAGCCGGGTATACAGGAGCGCGTGCAGCAGCAGCCACAGCTGCAGGTACCACTGCGCCAGCTCGGCACGGCTCTCCTGACGCAGGCGCAGGGCATCGAAGACCGGATCGCGGGTGTAGAGCGGCGGCTGTTCGAGTTCGGGGTCGGGCAGCAGCGCGTAGAGTCGCGAACCCGGGGCGATGCCCGGATAGTCGCCGGGTTCGAAGACCCGCAGGCGCAGGCCCTGGCCGGCCAGGAAATCGCGCAACGCCTCGCGTTCGGTGTCCAGTGCATCGTCGATCAGCGCGCACACGTCGCGCTCGGCGAGCTGGCCTTCGCGGGCGGCGCGGCGCTTGCGCCCGCCACTCGGCTGGCGCTCGGCGGTGCGGTAGCGCAGCAGGTAGGCGACCACCTCGCCCATCTCGGTCATGTTCATGAGTCGTTATCCTGCACGGCAACGTCCGTAGCCGCGTTTGAAGGTTCGATAGCGGATTGCGGCGCGCGGGCCGCCGGCGCGTCCTCCGGCTCCCCCGAGGAAGACGCAGCCCCGGGGGTATCGGAGCGCCACAGCGAGGGCGTGACCGCGCCTTCGACCCGCCGCCCGTCGGCCAGGCGCACGGCGAACGGTTCGGCCTCGATGCCCACCGTCAGCCGGGCGTCGAGTAGCTGGGTGTCGACGAAGGTGTTGAGCAACTGGGCCAGGCAGTCGTCGTCCTCGAAACGATGCCAGCCCTCGTCCAGCGCCTCGGGCAGCGATAGCGGCGCTTGCCGCAGGCGTTCGCGCAATGCCGGGCCGCGCCGCTGGAGAAAGCGCGCCAGCAGCGGATCCTCAGGCGCCGCATCGTGCTGCTCGTCGAACACCAGGGCCGTGGCGCTGTGTTCGGCGCGGCGCGTCTCGAGCAGCGGTATCAGCGGCTCGACCCGTGGCATCGCGGCGGCCAGGCCGAACGGCATCATGCGCTTGACCAGCGCATCGCGCAGCGCGTCGGGCAACGGCTCGCCGAGCGTGCGCCGCGACAGGTCGGCGAAATCGATCACCCCCATCGACTGGATGCGCCCTTCGGCGATGTCCGAAAGCAGCTCCGAAAGCCGCCGCGAGAGGTTCTCGATGGCGTTGAGCACGCGACCGATGGCGCCGGTCAGCATGCGTAGGTCCCAGTCCTGTTGCTGAGTGTCGCGCCAGGCCTCGAAGCGCTGCATGAGTTCCGGCGTGACCAGCTGCGAGCGGGCGCTGAGCAGGGTGTTCTGAATCGTCGACAGGGCGTTGTGATAATGGCGTTCGTTGTCGAGAAAGGCGCTGAGCTTGCCCTCGCGGGTGGGGTTCTCGCGCACCCGGCGCAGCTCCTGGGTCAGCGCGCGGATCGCCATCAGGATCTGGTTGGTGATGTCGGGGATTCGCGAGAAATCGCTGCGCGCCAGGGCCGCGAGTATCTTGGCGGCATCGTATTCCGAATACAGCAGGTCCTCGACCTGGCTGGCCAGGGTCACCGCCTGGCGGCCGCTCGGCGTCAGCCGCACCTGGCCGGTCTGACCCTGCTTCTCGATCAGCGCGGTGCGCTTGGTGCTGCGCGCGCCCCGGCGATCGCTGGCCTGTGCGTCACCGATGTCCGCGGAACCAGCCGCATCTCGAAAATGCAGCTCGCTGGGCGTGGACAGCAGATTGATGACGAAGGCCAGATCGTCGGCCGACAGCGCCGGGTAGTCCTCGCGCAGCTGCGCCAGGCAGCGCCGTTGCGAGACGAAGGCGCTGTTGGTGGCAAAATCCAGCTCGAGCAGGTAATCGAGCAGCAGACAGCCCAGATCCAGCCAGTAACCGTCACGCAGGCCACGGCGCTGTTCCTGGCTGACCTGGACGAACGCCGAACCCGGCTCGTGAGCGCTGTCGTGAAGATCGATCAGCCGCGTGGTGGCGACGAGCAGCTTGCTCCAGGCGGTCATGGGTCATCCCCGATGGACAAAAGCCGCCATTATGCCAAGGGACTCGCCACACTCATACGCTTGTCGGCGCCTTGCCCTTGCCGTCAGGTCCGCCCGCGGCTTTCTCCGCTCGCCACGCCGCCGGCGATCAGGTGCGCGGTGCGCAGCGGTTCGGGAATGGCGCCGTTGATGGCGGTCTCGCGCAGCACGCGCTCGGCCTCCTGCCGACTGAGCCCCACGCGCTGCACGTGGACGCCCGCCAACGGCTCCATCGGCCCGAGGCGTTCGACCCTAGCCCACTTGGCAGCGCCACCGGGGACCCGCTCGAGCAGGGCGCGGCGCATCGCCTCCGGACGCGGCGCGTGACGGGCCACCACCAGCACCGGCACCCCCAGCGCCGCCTGCAACTTCACCGCATCGACGACGTTGAACCCGGCCAGGGCGACGCCCTGTAGCATGACGAGTTGCAGGTGAGCGCCGAACTTGCTGTCGCGCACCAGCTCGATCAGTACCCGCGTGCCGTTCGCGCCGTCGCGGCGCACCCGGCCCGAAACGACCCCCTCCAGGCGCAAGCCGGAATAGATCGCGCCGACGACGGTGACGTCGCCACGATGCGTGCGGGCGAAGGGACAGTCGTCGAAGCCGACGATATGCGAGAATGCGCGCAGCTGGCGCGTCGTCATCGATGGACCCCATACGTAGCGAACAAACGTTATCCCAGCCCCGCCACCCTACCGCTCAGGAGCGCGCATGATCGAGCAGACCCTGCAAAACGTCTTCGGCTATCCCGAGTTCCGCGCGGGCCAGCGCGCGGTGATCGAGGCGCTGGTCGAGGGCCGCTCGGCGGCGGCGATCTTCCCCACCGGTTCCGGCAAGTCGCTATGCTATCAACTACCGGCCCTGCATCTGCCGCACCTGACGCTGGTGGTCTCGCCGCTGCTGGCGCTGATGCAGGACCAGCTCGACTTCCTGGCCCGCCACGGGATCGCCGCGGCGAGCATCGACTCGCGCCAGAGCCGCGAGGAGGCCAGCGCGGTGATGGACGGCGTGCGTCGCGGCGAGATCCGCATCCTGATGATCTCGGTGGAGCGGCTCAAGAACGAGCGCTTTCGCGCCTTCCTGCGCCAGGTGCCGGTCTCGCTGCTGGTGGTCGACGAGGCCCATTGCCTCTCGGAATGGGGCCATAACTTTCGCCCCGACTACCTCAAGCTGCCCGACTACCAGCGCGAATTCGCCATTCCCCAGGCACTGCTGCTCACCGCCACCGCCACGCCGCGGGTGATCGAGGACATGCGCGCAAGCTTCGCCATCGAGGCCCGCGACGTCACGCTGACCGGCTTCTACCGCGCCAACCTCAACCTGCTGGTGCAGCCCGTCGAGGCCGAGCAGCGCGTCCGGGCGCTGCGCGATTGGCTGCGCCCGCGCCTTGCCGGGGCGACGCCCCAGCCGAGCATCGTCTACGTCACCCTGCAAAAGCGCGCCGAGCAGCTCGCCGCCTATCTCGACAAGGCGGGCATCCCCGCCCGCGCCTATCACGCCGGGCTCAAGAGCGACGCCCGCGACGCCCTGCAGCGCGCCTTCATGAGCGGCGAGGTCAACTGCATCGTCGCCACCATCGCCTTCGGCATGGGCATCGACAAGGCCGACATTCGCAACGTCGTCCACGTCGACCTGCCCAAGTCGATCGAGAACTACAGCCAGGAGATCGGCCGCGCCGGGCGCGACGGCCAGCCCGCGGACTGCCTGATGCTGGGTGGCCGCGACACCCTGGCCGCGCTGGAGAACTTCGTCTACGGCGACACCCCGGAGCGCGACGGCATCGAACGGGTGCTGCGGACGATTGGCGAGGCGGCGCCGCAGGGCCAGTGGGAACTGACGCTCAACACGCTCTCCCAGTACAGCAACATCCGTCCGCTACCGCTCAAGACGCTGCTGGTACAGCTCGAGTTGCGCGGCGTGATCGCGCCGCGTTACGCCTACTTCGCCGAGTACCGTTTCCAGTATCTGATCGAGCCCGAGGCGCTGGTCGATCGCTTTACCGGCGAGCGCGGCGATTTCGTCGCCGCCATCGTCGCCGCTTCGCCACGCGCCAAGACCTGGTGCACGCTGGATCTCGACGCGCTGGCGCGGCTGGGCGACGAGCGCGGCCTCGACGTTTCCCGCGCGCGGGTGATCCGCGCCCTGGAATACTTCAACGACCAGGGCTTGATAGCGCTGGAAAGCAAGCAGATGACCGAGGTCTATGCGATCCGCCAGCCGGATCTCGACGTCCAGGCCCTCGCCGACGACCTGCATGGCTACTTCAGGACCAAGGAACGCGCCGAGATCGCCCGTCTCGAGGCGATGCTGTCGCTGTTCGAGTCCGAGACCTGTCTCAGCCGCCGGCTGGCCGAGTACTTCGGCGACGCCAACGCCCCGCAGCGCTGCGGACACTGCTCGGTGTGCCGGGGCCAGGTGGCGCGGCTGCCCGCCGGCGAGTCGCTGCCCGCGCTCGAGGGCGAACGTGTCGGAGCGCTCTGCGAGCCGCTGCTCGTGCGGCTGAGCGAGACCGGCGACGTTCCGCCGCCCAGCGCCGACCTGCTGACACGTTTTCTGACCGGGCTGGCCACGCCGCTGCTGACCCGCCTGAAGGCCCGCCAGCTCGACGGCTACGCGGCCCTGGAGGCCTGGCCCTACGCCGAGGTGCGCGACGCCGTCGCGGCTCACCTGGAGCAGGATCGGTACTGAACGGGACTAGCCAGGCCGGCGGCCTGCCGCTCACTCCGCGCCGATGCCGTGACGCTTGAGCTTGTTGGCGATGGTGGTGTGCGAAACGCCGAGCCGGCGCCCCAGCAGCCGGCTGGAGGGGTACTCGGCATAGAGCGTGGCCAGTACGCGCTTTTCGACCTCGCCGAGAATGTCGCCCAGCGAGCCCTTGAGATCGACCCCGGCGAGCCCCGGCGCCGCGCCGACATCGGGCATGCGCAGATGGCTGGCCTGAAGCGCGCCGCCCTCGCACAGCGAGACCGCCTGGAACAGCACGTTCTCGAGCTGGCGCACGTTGCCCGGCCAGTGGTAATTGACCAACCGCGCCCGCGCGGCTTCGGAGAGCGCCGGCAGCGGACAGCCGATCTGGCGCGCGGCGCGGTCGATGAAATGTTCGGCGAGTTCGCCGATACCATCCAGGCATTCGCGCAGCGGCGGAATATGCACCGCCAGCACGTTGAGGCGATGATAGAGATCCTGACGAAACAGCCCATCGGCGCATAGCCGCGGCAGGTCCTGCTGGGTGGCACAGATCACTCGCACGTCGAGATAGGTCTCCTCGTCGCTGCCCACGCGGCGAAACCCGCCGTCCTGCAAAAAGCGCAGCAACTTGACCTGCAGCCGCGGGCTCATCTCGCCGACCTCGTCGAGGAAGATGGTGCCGCCGGCGGTCAGTTCGAGCAGCCCCAGCTTGCCCTCGGGGCGGGCGCCTTCGAAGGCGCCCGGCGCATAACCGAACAGCTCGGTCTCGGCCATCGACTCGGGCAGCCCGGCGCAGCTCAACGCCATGAACGGCGCCTGGCCACGCGGACTGGCCAGGTGGCAGGCGCGCGCCAGCAACTCCTTGCCGGTACCGGTCTCGCCCTCGATCAGCAGCGGCGCGTCGAGCGGTGCCATGCGCCGCGCTTCGCGCACCACGCCGGCCAGCCGCGGGCTGGCCTGGAAGATCGCCTCGAAACCGCGCAGCTCCTGGCGCTGGACGTGATAGATGCGCTCGCCGACGCGATCGGCGCGGTGCAGCGTCACCACCGCGCCGGCCAGCGAGGCGACGTCGTCCTTCTCGCCGTGCAGCGGCGCGATGTCGGCCAGGTAGATCGCCTCGTTGAGCTTGAGCCGCAAGCCGTTGACCCGCGCATTGTTGCGACGCACCAGCTCGGGCAGGTCGAGATCGTGGATGTAACGATCCAGCGACAGCCCCGGCACCTCGTCGACGCGCACCCCGAGCATCTGCCCGGCGGCACGGTTGGCGGCGACGATGCGCCCCTCCATGTCGATCGACATCACCGGGTCGGACAGCGACGACAGCAACGCGTCGAGTTCCAGGTGCCGGCGCTCGCTGGGCATCAGGCTGACCCGCTTGACGCTGAATACCCCGGGTACCGCCTCGAGCACCGGGCGCAGCGTGGCGAGTTGGGCATACAGCAGATTGGGTACGTGCAGATAGATGGCGTTGCCCTGGTCGCCGCCCACCTCGCCGCGGGCGACGTTGAGGCCGTAGTCGGCGAACGGCGAGACGATGTCGCGCAGTATGCCGATGCGGTTCTGGCAGTGGAGCTTGAGGCGCATGAGACGAATCCTGAACGGGCGATGAGCGATTCTCGTCACGGCGACGTGACTCGGCTGTAACGCTAGCCTGACAGCCGGAGCGCGCTCAATGCGTCCGATAGGGTCCATTGGTCGAGAACGGGCGCGTTCGATGGGTATCTGTAAATAAAATCTTACACCGCATCGCTCCATACCTCGCCGGCCACGCCCCAAAAGCACTCGCCACCAATGCCGCGCGCCCTATGCTGGAAGCACAACCATGACAACGACAAGCCCGACGGGAGCCCGCCATGGCCAAGCAAACCCAGTATCAGGCCCATCAGCCGAATGCCGACGGCTTCATCGACTACAGTGCAACCGAGCACCGCACCTGGCAGGCGCTGATGGAGCGCCAACTGGCAATCATCGAGGGCCGCGTCTGCCGGGAGTATCTCGATGGCCTCGAGCGCCTGGCATTGCCCAGCGACCGAATCCCCCAACTCGGCGACGTCGATCGGGTACTACAGGCGACGACCGGCTGGCAGACCGCCGCGGTGCCCGCGCTGATCCCGTTCGATACCTTCTTCGAGCTGCTCGCCAATCGTCGTTTCCCGGTCGCCACCTTCATTCGCACCCCCGAGGAGATGGACTATCTGCAGGAGCCGGACATCTTCCACGAGATCTTCGGCCATTGCCCGATGCTCACCAACCCGGATTTCGCCGAGTTCACCGAGACCTACGGCAAGCTCGGCCTGGCCGCCAGCAAGCAGGAGCGCGTCTATCTTGCCCGGCTGTACTGGATGACCGTCGAGTTCGGCCTGGTCGACACGCCCGAAGGCCGGCGCATCTATGGCGGTGGAATCATCTCCTCGCCCAAGGAAACCTTCCATGCGCTCTCGGACGTCCCGGCCCATCACCCCTTCGACCCGGTCGATGCCCTGCGCACGCCTTATCGCATCGATATCCTGCAACCGCTTTACTACGTGATTGACGATCTCGCCACGCTGCACGACCTTGCGGGACAGGACATCATGGCGCTGGTCCGCGAAGCCATGCGGCTGGGTCTCTACGCGCCGACCTTCGAGCCCAAGCCCAAGGCCGCCGAGGCCTGAGTGGCGCTCCCCGACAGACCGACACGCCCCTTAACAACCCCAAGGAGCCTCCATGAGCGAGTCATCCCAAGAACTGTCCCAGCAGCAATGCGAAGCCTGCAGTTTCGACGCTCCACGCGTCACCGACAGCGAGATCGATCGCTTCAAGGCCGCAATCCCCGACTGGCAGATCGTCGAGCGCGATGGCATCATGCAGTTGGAACGCCTTTTCAAGTTCCGCAACTTCAAGCAGGCCCTGGCGTTCACCAACCGCATCGGTGAGCTGGCCGAGGAAGCCGGCCATCACCCGGCGCTGCTCACCGAGTGGGGCAAGGTCACCGTGACCTGGTGGTCCCATGCGATCAAGGGTCTGCACAAGAACGACTTCATTCTGGCCGCCAGAACCGACGAGGTAGCAGAGTCCAATGTTCGAGCAGATTGAGCGGGTACCCGGGGACGCCATCCTCGGGCTGATCGAGGCCTTCAACAAGGACCCCAATCCGCAGAAGGTCGACCTGGGTGTCGGCGTCTATCGTGACGCCCAGGGCGTGACCCCGATCATGCGCGCGGTCAAGGAGGCCGAAGCGCTGCTGCTGAAGAACGAGACCACCAAGAGCTACATCGGCTCGCACGGCGATCCGCGCTACGCCAAGGTCGTGCTGCCGCTGGTACTCGGCGCCGAATCGCCGGTGCTCGCCGCCGACCGTGCCAGCGCCACTCAGTCGCCGGGCGGCACCGGGGCGCTGCGCCTGGCCGCCGACTTCATCAAGACCAACCTGCCCGGCAAGGGCATCTGGGTGTCGGATCCGACCTGGCCCAACCATCTGGGGATCTTCCATGCCGCCGGCATCGAGCTGCACAAGTACCCCTACGTCGACGCCGACAACCGTCTCGACTTCGACGGCATGCTGGCAGCCCTCAAGCAGATCCCCCACGGCGACGTGGTCGTGCTGCATGCCTGCTGTCACAACCCGTCGGGCTTCGACCTGAGCCGCGAGCAGTGGCTGCAGGTGCTCGAGACGGTGCGCGAACGCGACCTGCTGCCGCTGGTCGACTTCGCCTACCAGGGCTTCGGCGACGGCCTCGACGAAGATGCCTACGGCGCCCGGTTGATGGCCGAGAACCTCGACGAAGTGTTGATCACCAGTTCCTGCTCGAAGAACTTCGGCATCTACCGCGAGCGCACCGGCTGCCTGATCGCCATCGCCAAGAATCACGAGCAGATGCAGAACGTGCGCTCGCAGCTGGCCATCGTCGCCCGCGAGAACTATTCCAACCCGCCGGCGCATGGTGGATCGATCGTCTACGAGATCCTCGAATCCGCCGAACTGGCCGCCGTGTGGCGCGAGGAGCTCACCGAGATGCGCAACCGCATCAACGGTCTGCGCCGCGAATTCGTCGATTCGCTCAAGCCCTATGGCCTCGACGGACAGTTCGCCCACGTCGCCGAGCAGCGCGGCATGTTCTCGTATACCGGCCTCAAGCCCGAGCATGTCGACCAGTTGCGCGACGACTACGGCATCTACATGGTCCGTTCCGGACGCGCCAACGTCGCCGGGCTGGCCAGCGAGAACCTTCCCTACGTCGCCAAGGCGATCGCCGCCGTCGTCAAGTAATAACGCACTCGTTAAGCACGTTCGATCGACGCCCGGGCCCGCCCCGGGCGTTTTCAGTTGAAGGATGGCCATCATGAACCGAGCGCCCGTCACCGTCGTCGGCGCCGGCGTCACCGGGCTGACTACCGCACTGGCGCTGCATGAAGCCGGCTACCCGGTTCGCGTGGTCGACCCGGCCGAGCCCGGCAGCGGCACCAGCGCCGCCAACGGCGCGCAACTCTCGTGGGCGTTCGTCGCCCCACTCGCCGAGCCCGCGGTGTTGCCCAAGCTGCCCGGCTGGCTGCTCAGGACCGACAGTCCGATCCGCTGGATGCCGCGCCCCGATCCCGCCCTGCCCGGCTGGGGACTGGCGTTCCTGCGGGCCTGCACACGTCGGCGCGTCCGAGCCACCACCACGGCGCTGCTCGAGCTGGCCGCCTTGGGCCGCCCCCAGCTCGACGACTGGCGCAGGCGACACGCGCTCGATTTCGACTGGCGCGCCAACGGCAAGCTGCTGGTCTATCGCGACGACGAGGCACTGACCGGGGCCCGCCGCCAGGTCGACTTCCAGCGCCGACTGGGCGTCGAGCAGCGGCTCATCGACCGTGACGCCCTGCTCGAACGCGAGCCGGCGCTGAGCCATCTGCGCGATCGACTCGCCGGCGCGCTGTGGACGCCCAGCGAAGCGGTCGGCGACTGCCGACGCTTCTGCGAGGCCGTCGCCGCGCATCTCGACGACCAGGGCGTCGCCTTCTCAAGGCGTCGCGTCGAGCGCCTGGAAACCCGCCATGGCCGGCTCGTCGCCTGGCACGACGACCGGGGCGAGCGCCATGGCCAGGCCCCGGGCGAGACGCTGATCGTGGCCGCCGGGCTTGCCAGCCGCCGCTTGCTGGCACCGACGGGGATCCGGCTACCGCTCTACCCGCTCAAGGGCTACAGCCTGACCCTGCCGCTCGGTACCGACGACCCGGCGTTCGACGCCAGCATCACCGACACCGCCCACAAGATGGTCTATGCCCGCCTCGGCCAGGACGAATCACGTCGACTGCGCATCGCCGGGATCGCCGATCTCGACGGCTGGCAGACCAGCCCCCATGCCTCGCGAGTCGACCTGCTCAGACGTCGGGCACGCGAGTTCCTGCCGGCGCTGACCGGACGCATTGCCGCCGCCGAGGCCTGGACCGGCCTGCGCCCGGCGACACCCGACGGACGCCCACGGCTCGGCCCCACCGTCATCGACGGCTTGTGGGTCAACGCCGGCCAGGGTGCGCTCGGCTGGACCCTCGCCCCGGGCTCGGCGCTGGCCTTGCGCGCGGCACTCGACGGAGACGACACCGCCATCGCCCCCTTTCGCGGCAAGCCCAGGCGCTGATCGGTTCGGCCAGACCGGTTCGGCCGAGCCGCGCCGTCAGCGCAGCGAATCTGACTATACTCAGCGCTTTAGGCGCTCTCTTAGCACAGGTTAGATACGCACAGACCATCCGCGGCCTAGGCTGGACATAGGCGACCGGGAATTCTGACGGCTCCGGAAACGAAGGCGCTGACAAGGAAAGACACAGGAGAAACGGCAATGGAATTGCTCGAAAGCGTCAGTCAGTACCTGATCGACCATGAACTCAAGATAGCCACGGCGGAATCCTGCACGGCCGGGCTGATCATCTCCGAACTTACCCGCGTCCCGGGCAGCGGCCAGTCGGTCGATTGCGGCCTGGCGGTGTACTCGCCCGAGGCCAAGAATCGCTATCTGGGAGTCAGCTTCGAATTGATCGAGCAGCACGGCCTGACCAGCGAAGAGACCTCACGCGCCATGGCGCTGGGCGCGCTCGACAACAACGATGCCAATGTCGCCGTGGCCAATACCGGCATCGCCGGGCCCGAGCCGCATGACGGCATCCCCGTGGGCACGGTCTGCTTCGCCTGGGCCTTTCGCCATGAAGGCAAGGTTTATCTCTATACCGCGACCCGGCGTTTCTCGGGAGACCGCGAGCAGGTTCGCCTGGCCGCTGCGCATCATGCGCTCGAGCGCATCCCCACACACCACCGCGCGGTGCTCGAAGGCAAGGCACCGCCGCTATGAGGCTCGTCCCGACGGGCAGTGCAAGCACCACGCTTAAGCAAGGAGGCAGCTATGGCCACACCGAATCACACCGATAGCCAGCAACGCATCGCCGAAGCGCTTGAAGTGCAAGCGACGATCGATCCCCAGCGGGAAATCGAACGGCGTGTCGATTTCCTCTGCGATCAACTGCGCGAGACCGGTCAGCAGGCGCTGGTGCTGGGCATCAGCGGCGGTGTCGACTCCACCGTAGGCGGTCGACTGGCGCAGCTGGCCGTCGAGAAGGCCCGCGATCAGGGCCTCGAGGCGCGTTTTTACGCCATGCGACTGCCGTATGGCGAGCAGAAGGACGAAGACGAAGCGCAGAGCGCCCTTCGCTTCATCGCCCCCGACGAATCCCTGACGACCAACGTCAAGCCGGCCAGCGATGCCATGCTCGACGCCCTGGAACAGGGCGGACTGGTCTTCGACGATGCCGGTCATCGCGACTTCGTGCTCGGCAACATCAAGGCGCGCCAGCGCATGATCGCCCAGTATGCCGTCGCCGGCGCCAAGCGTGGCCTGGTCGTGGGCACCGATCAGGCAGCGGAGGCGCTGATGGGCTTCTTCACCAAGTATGGCGACGGTGCCTGCGATCTCGCTCCGCTGACCGGGCTGACCAAGGGCCAGGTGCGCGAACTCGGGCGCGCCCTGGATGCCCCGAGCCATCTCATCGAGAAGGCGCCCACGGCGGACCTGGAATCCCTCAAGCCGCAGCTTACCGACGAGGATGCGCTGGGTGTGACTTACCTGCAGATCGATGCCTTCCTCAGCGGAGAGTCGATCGACAAGCAGGCGCGCACGATCATTACCGACACCTACCGGCGTACCGAACACAAGCGTCAGTTGCCCAAGACGCCATAGCCGAATGCCCCATGCCGAACCGACGAGGCGCCCCCAGAGGCGCCTCGTCGGCTTCAAGGGCTGCTAGGCCGCCGCATAGCGGCGAATGTCCAGCCCCTGGGGGTCGATCGCCGGTGAGCGACCGCTCATCAGGTCGGCGAGCAGCTGAGCGCTACCGCAACTCATCGTCCAGCCCAGCGTGCCGTGGCCGGTGTTGAGCCACAGGTTGGCGTATTGGGTGGCGCCGATGATCGGCGTCGAGTCGGGGGTCATCGGGCGCAGCCCGGTCCAGAATTCGGCCTTCTCGACATCGCCGCCCTCGGGGAACACATCGCGCACCACCATGCTGATGGTGGCGCGACGCTTTTCCAGCAGGCTCAGGTCGTAGGAGGCGAGCTCGGCGGTACCGCCCACGCGGATCCGATCGTCGAAGCGCGAGATCGCCACCTTGAAGGTTTCGTCCATCACCGTCGACTGCGGCGCCCCGCCGTCATCGATGACCGGCACGGTGAGGCTGTAACCCTTGACCGGGTAGATCGGCAGGCGCAGGTCGAGATCCCTGACCAGAAACGGCGAGTAACTGCCCAGGCACACGACGTAACCATCCGCGCTCAGCTCGCCGGCCGAGGTCACGACGCCCTCGACCTGCCCGGCCCGGCGCCTGATGCGCTCGATGGTGGTATTGAAACGAAACTCGACGCCCAGCCGTTCGCGGCAATACTCGGCCAAGCGCTTGGTGAACAGGTGACAATCGCCGGTCTGGTCGTCGGGCAGATGCAGGCCACCCACGAACTTGCCCGGCACCCGCGCCAGGGCCGGCTCCACGGCGGCGATCTCGCGGGCCTCGAGCAACCGGTGGCGCACGCCGCACTGCTCGAGCACCTGCATGTCCTTGGCCACCGCCGCGACCTGACTGTCGTTACGGAACAGTTGCAGCAGGCCGCGCTGACGATCTTCGTAGCGAATGCCGGTCTCGTCGCGCAATGCGTTGATGCAGGTGCGGCTGTACTCGGCCACCCGTACCATGCGCTCCTTGTTGACGGCGTAGCGTTCGGCGCTGCAGTTGTTGAACATCTGCAGCATGAAACGCGCCATGGTCGGGTCCATTCTGGGCTGAATGCGCAGCGGGGCGTGTTCCTGGAACATCCACTTCAGCGCCTTCTGCGGTATGCCCGGAGCCGCCCAGGGCGACGAGAAACCGAACGACACCTGCCCGGCGTTGGCGTAGCTGGTTTCCATCGCCGCCGAGGGCTGGCGATCGACGACCGTAACCTCATGCCCTTGCCGGGCCAGGTAATAGGCGCTGGTCACCCCGACCACGCCACTGCCCAAGACCAGTACCTTCATAGCTCCCCCGAATCGCGCCTGTGCGCCTGATCGTGAAAACGGGAGTCTAACGGATACCTTCCAGACGATTATCTCGTATTGTTTGTCTTATGATTTCAAAACCAACGAAAAAACGACCAAAAATAGTGTCAATCAAATATAAAAACGCGGATATCAGGCGATTCCACTAGAATGCTTTCCACGCTCGACGATCGAGCGTCTGAACGTCAGGTAGGCCAGCCCACCGGCCAGGCCATTGCCGATCGCCGCACCCAGTGCCGTGCCGGCAATGCCGCCCCATTGCGTGCCCAGCCACAGGCAAGGCAGGTAACAGACGAATAGTCGCGCGCAGGACAGCAGCATGGCTCGCAGCGGCCAGCCCAGCGCATTCGAGGCCGAGACCACCAGCATGCACAGCCCCAGCAATGCATAGCTCGGCAACAGACCGCGTATCAATAGGCTCAGCTCGCCCCGCACCTCGAGATTGCCCGAAAGTACCATCGCCACCCACGGTGCCAGCAGCGCCAGCGCACAGCCCAGTGCTAGTTGCCAGAGCACGGCCACCTTGAACGCCAGGGTCGTCAAGCGGCGAATCTGCTGCCAATCGCCGGCGCCATAACAGCGTCCCAGCCAGGGCGGCAGCGACATGGTCAGCGCCAATACCACCATCAGCGAGACGGTTTCCAGGCGACTCGCCATGCCCCAGGCAGCCACGCTGGTCTCGCCCAGCGAGGCGACGATCGCCGTCGCCAGCATCGCCGCCAGCGGCGGCATCAGTTGGCTGACCATGGCCGGCCCGGCGATCGCCGCGAAAGGACCCAGCGAACGCCCGGCCTCCTCGGCCAACCCCTTCCGCGCCAGCCAATCGGTCTTGCCCAGTCGGCGCCCCAGGATCACCAGGCCGGCGCCGAATGCCAGCGTCGTGGCCCAGGCAGCACCGGGCAAGCCCAGCCCCGGCCAGCCGCCGATACCGAAGATCAGCAGTGGATCGAGCAGCAGGTTGATCAGGCTGGTGATCACCATCAGCTTGCCGGGCAACCGGGTGTCGCCATGCGCGCGGAACAGGCTGTAGCCGAAGTACAGCGCCGCTCCCAGCCAGGCGGCCAGCAGTTGCGGCGCCCAGTAGCTGCGGATCAGCGGCAATAGCGCCGGCTCGGCGCCGAGTTGGCGAAACAGCGGCTCCTGTATGGCGAGCAGCAGCAACGCCAAGAGCGCGATGAGCGCCCCGCCGCCCAGCAGCACCAGGCTGCCCAGACGTCGTGCGCGCGCGTTTTCCCGCGCCCCCAGGGCACGCGAGACCAGTGCGGCGATGGCGATGCCTAGCCCCACCTGCACGCCGATGATCAAGAACGACAAGGGGAAGGTGAACGACTGCGCGGCCAGCGGTGCCGTGCCCAGCCGGGCGATGAAGGCGCTGTCGACCAGTTGGAAGCCGAGCAGCGACAATACGCCCAACGCCATGGGCCAGGTCTGTTGCCAGAGTTGTCGGGGCAGAGTCGTGGCCACTGAAGCTCCTTGCGAGTGAAAGGACGCGCATTCTGGCACGGGAGCCAGGGCTTATCGATCTCGCTGCAATGACCACGCCTTCAGGCGGGCTGGCGCGAAAAAGCCAGCCGGCGTTCGCCGACCGGCCTCTTGCAGGCGGCTCCTGGCGCTAGTCGGGCGACGGGCCGATGCGTTTGGCCACGCTCGCCCGCTGCTGCCTCAGGCATCCCACTTGGGGGCGAAACCCGGATTGGCGATGCGCTCGCCTACGTCCAGGCGCTCGATGCGCGTCATCTCGTCCTCACTCAGGATCAGCTCGAGCGCCGCCAGGTTGGATCGCTGATGCTCGGGCTTGGTGGATGAGGGAATCACTGCTATATCGCGCGCCGCAACCCAGGCCAGCGCGACCTGGGCCGGCGTTGCGTCATGATCGTCGGCGATCTGCCGAAGCACCGGTTCGTTCATCACCTTGCCGACGGCGAGCGGCATGTAGCCGGTGACCTGCAGTCCCTGGGCCTGGCTATGCTCGACCAGTCGGCGATTGGCCAGGAACGGATGCACTTCGATCTGGTTGGTGATCAGGTGCTCGCCACCCGGCACCGACAGCGCCTCGTCGAGATGTGCCATGGTGAAGTTCGAGACGCCGATGTGCCGGGTCAGCCCCTTCTCGCGTGCCGCATTGAGTGCGCCGATGTATTCCGCCATGGGGACTTCATCGTTGGGCGACGGCCAATGGATCAATGCCAGATCGAGCCGATCGACACCGAGCTTGCGGCAGCTCTCCTCGAGGCTGGCAATCAGGTCGTCATGGCGAAAACGATCCCACCATACCTTGGTGGTCAGGAAAATCTCGTCACGCGGCACGCCGCTTTGCTTGATGGCCTCGCCGACCGGCTGCTCGTTGTCGTAGATCTGAGCGGTATCGATATGACGATAGCCCAGTTCGAGGGCCGATTTGACCGAGTCGATGACCTGTTGGTCCTTGAGGCGATAGGTACCCAGACCGATACGCGGAATGATGCTTGTCATGCTTGCCGCCCTCCTTGTTCGCCGAAGCATTCGCCGGCCACCAGGCCGGTGCTATCCCTACCTGAATAGGGACCTGAGGCTGACCGCCGGGCATTTCAAGGCCGTTAGGCCTCTAACGGACAGAATCCGACTCGGCAACCCACTGCCAACTCGCGCCCGGGGGCATTAGACTGGTTTTTCTTGTCTGGCGGGGGTGACGATGACCGAGACCACGAATGTCGTGTTGGTGGGTGCCGGGCATGCCCATCTGCACGTCGCTGCCCATGCCCAGCGTTTGATCGAGCACGGCGCGCACGTGACGCTGATATCCCCCGGCGACTTCTGGTACTCCGGCATGGCCACCGGCATGCTGGGCGGCGACTACGAGGCCAGCCAGGACCGGCTCGATCCGGCCTCCTTGATCGAGGCCCACGGCGGCGAGTTCGTCGCCGACCGGGTGATTGGCATCGACCGTCACCAGCGCCTGGTGCGGCTTGCCGATTCGCCGCCGCTCGCCTATGACCTGCTGTCGTTGAACCTCGGCAGCCGTGTCGACCCGTCATCGATCTTCGGCCTGTCGAGCGCTGACAACGTCTGGCCGGTGAAGCCGCTCTCGGGCCTGTGGCGGCTGCGCCAGCAACTGGAATCGGCACTCGCCGGCGACGCCGAGGCGCCGAGTCTGGCGGTCATCGGCGGCGGGCCCACCGGGGTCGAGCTGACCGCCAACCTGGTGGCGCTCTACGCCCGCTATGGGCGCGAACCGAACATCGCCCTGGTCAGCGCCAGCGAGCGGCTGCTGCCGAATGCGCCGCGCGCTGCCGGCGCCTGGATCGAACGGCGCCTGGAGCGATGTGGGGTGCGTCTCGAACTGGCCGCCTCGGCCGTGGGCCACCAGGCCGGCGAACTGCGCCTCGACGACGGCATGCGCCTGAACGTCGAGCACGTCGTGCTTGCCAACGGCCTGATCGCCCCAGAGTTGACCGGCGAGTTGGGCCTTTGCTGCGATTCACGACAAGGGCTGGCCATCACCGCGGCGCTGCACAGCCCCGACGATTCGCGCATCTTCGCCGTCGGCGACTGCGCCTGGCTCCGTCAGGCCCCCTACCCCAAGCTCGGCGTGTTCGGGGTCCGTCAGGCCCCGGTGCTGCTCGACAATCTCTGCGCCTGGCTCGCGGGCGAGGCGCTGCGCGACTACCGGCCCCAGCGGCGCTACCTGTCGGTGCTCAATCTCGGCGACGGGCGCGGCCTGGCACTCTGGGACCGCTGGTGGTGGAAAGGCCGCCTGGCGCTAAAGCTCAAGCGGCGCCTGGACCGGCGCTTCATGGCGCAATACGGCGTATGAAGAACGAGCCCGGCGCATGCAGGCATGGCCGGGCTCGGGTGAACGGCCAGTTCGTGGCTAGCCCGGGGTCATGCCGCGCAGCCGCTCGCTGCGCCGGCGCAGCAGTTCCAGCGTGGTCAGCAGCAGCATCGACAGCAGCACCAGCATCGTCGCCACCGCGAGGATGGTCGGGCTGATCTGCTCGCGGATCCCCGACCACATCTGGATCGGCATGGTGCGCTGCTCGGGACCGGCGATGAACAGCACCACCACCACCTCGTCGAACGAGGTGATGAAGGCGAACAGCGCGCCCGATACCACGCCCGGGGTGACCAGCGGCAAGACCACCTTGAAGAAGGTCCGGGTGGGGTTGGCGCCCAGGCTGTGCGCGGCACGGATCAGGGTGGTGTCGAAGCTCGACAGCGTCGCGGTGACCGTGATCACCACGAAGGGAATGCCCAATGCCGTGTGCGCGAGGATCACCCCCAGGTAGGTCTGCGCCAGATGGACCTTGGAGAAGAAGAAGAACATCGCCGCCGCCGAGATGATCAACGGCACGATCATCGGCGAGATCAGCAAGGCCATCACCGCGCCACGAGCCGGCATGTGCCGGCTCGACAGCCCCAGCGCGGCGATCGTGCCGAGCACCGTGGCCAGAAACGTCGCGGCGATGCCGACGATGAAGCTGTTCTTGATCGAGTTGAGCCACTCGCTGGAGGTGAAGAAATCCTGATACCAGCGCAGCGAATAACCGTCGGGATCCAGCTGCAGCATCGCCTTGGTGAAGGTGAAATAGGGCTCGACATTGAACGACAAGGGAATGATCAGCAACAACGGGCCGATCAGGAACAGGAAGACCAGCCCGCACAATCCCAGGAAGACGTAGTGCCAGATACGCTCGCCGCGCGTGGCGTAGGATGGAAGCGCCATAGCGTTACCCCAGTTTGACTTTGTCGACGCCGATCAGGCGGTTGAAGACCAGGTAGCAGACCACCACCACGAACAGCAGGATCGAGGCGATCGCCGCCGCCAGCCCCCAATTAAGCGAGGTCTGCATATGGTAGGCGATGTAGTTGGTGATGAAGCGCCCCGATTGCCCACCGACCAGCGCCGGTGTGATGTAGTAGCCGATCGACAGGATGAACACCAGAATCCCGCCGGCGGCAATCCCCGGGATCGTCAGCGGAAAATACACCCGCCGGAAGCACAGGAAGGGTTTCCCGCCCAGCGAGCGCGCGGCGTGCATGTAACTCGGCGGGATCGTCTTCATCACCGAGTACAGCGGCAGGATCATGAACGGCAGCAGGATATGCGTCATGGCGATGATCGTGCCCATCTTGTTGTGGATCATCTGCCATCGCGCCTCGTCGGCGATGATGCCCAGCGCCACCATCATGTCGTTGAGCACGCCCTGGGATTGCAGGATGGCAATCCAGGTGGTGGTACGCACCAGCAGCGAGGTCCAGAATGGCAGCAGCACCAGGATCATCAGCAGGTTGGAATGGCGCAGCGGCAGATTGGCGAGCAGAAAAGCGACCGGGTAACCGAGCACCAGGGTCATCAGCATGATGACGCCGCTCATCCAGAAGGTTCGCCAGAACAGCGTCACGTAAACCTGCATGTAGTCGGGTACCGCGACGATCTCGCCGTCGGGGGAATACTGGCGGTCGACGGCCGCCAGGTAGTAGGACAGCGTGTAGGGTGACGACTCGCGCTTGATCACCCGCCAGGTCGCGAGCTCGCCCCAGTCGTCGTTGATATCGATCAAGGCAGCCTTGTAGGGCGCCTCGAGCTTGGCGACACGCCGCGCGCTGCCCATCAGCGCCGAACGCATGCCGGATTTCTCATAGTTGAGACGGCTCGCCACCAACCCCAGGCTGCGCGCCTTGGCACCCGCCTCGAGATCGGCGGCCAGCGCGGCGAAGACCGGCTCGTCGGGCAGCGATTCGCCATCCCAGTCGGCCAGTGCCTGGCTGGTCCGCGGCAGGGCGGTGGAGACTTCGGGGTTGTCGACGCTGCGCCACAGCATGTCGAACAGCGGCATGACGAAGGCGATTATCAAGAACGCCAGCAATGGCGACACCAGCAGCAGCGCCTTGAGCTTCGAGCGCCGCACGGCACGCCGCAGGCTGGTCTTCAGCGGTACGCCGTCGGCGGTCTTCAGGGGAGCGGTGGGAGATTCGGACACGCGGGCCTCTCCGGAAAGAATTCGAGCCTACCAACAAAACACGCCACCCCGGCCGGGGTGGCGTGGCGGGACTTACTGGGCCAGCCAGGCGTTGAAGCGCTGGGTCAGTTCGTCGTTATTGTCGGCCCAGAACTCGTTGTCCTTAGGAATAGCCGTCGCGAAGTTGGGGCCGTAGGTGGGCATGTGCGGCTTCATCTCGATATCGGTGCCGGCCAGGGTGGTCACCATCTTGGCCGACGATTTGCGCGCCGGACCATAGGAGATGTACTTGGCCTGATCGGCCAGCCGCTGGGTATCGGTGGCGAAGTACAGGTAATCCTTGACCTTGTCGAGCTTGCCGGTGGGCACTACCCAGCCATCGAGTTCGAAGACCTGGGCGTCCCAGATGATCTCGAACGGCTGGCCCTCGTTGGCCGCGGCGTTGAAGATCCGGCCGTTGTACGCCGAGCCGAAGGCGACTTCCTGGTCGGCCAGCAGTTGCGGCGGCTGGGCGCCCTCTTCCCACCAGATCACCTGGTCCTTGATGGTGTCGAGCTTGGCGAATGCGCGCGCCACGCCCTCTTCGGTCTCAAGCACGTCGTAGACGTCTTCCGGCGCCACGCCGTCGGCGACCAGTGCCCACTCGAGGTTGTTGATCGGCTTGCGCATCAGCGTACGCTTGCCCGGGTAGTTCTCGAGATCGAAGACGTCGGCGATGGTGCTCGGCTGCTTGTCTTCGGGGAACATCTCCGTGTTGAAGGCGACGATGTTGGAATAGACGATCGAGGGCACGAAACACTCGTCCAGCGAGCCTTCGATGAAGTCTTCGGTGGGCGGCGTGCCGTCGGGAGCATCGGCCAGCAGCGCATCGTGATCGAGCGGTTCGATCAGCCCTTCTGCGCAGGCGATCAAGGCGTCCGCCGGCAGCATGTCGACCAGATCCCAGGTCACGTTGCCCGCCTGCGACTGGGCGCGCAGCCCGGCCAGGGCGTTGCCGCTACGGTCGATGTTGACGATCTCGTCGCCGGACTTTTTCATCCACGGCTCGTTATAGGCCTTCTGCTGGCTCATGCTGTAGGCCCCGCCCCAGGAGACGATGTTCAGCGTCTCGGCCTGCGCGGATACCGCCAGCGCCAACGTGGATAGCCCCAAGGCGCCCGTTACGGCACCCTTGATCAACGTTTCCTTGAAGAGTCTCGTGTTGTTCATTTTTGTTTCTCCAGTTGTTGTTATCACGCGATCCTGCAATGTCCGACGAGCGGTACCGCCGCGGCGCCTTGCGACATCGCTTTCGGGTGCCCAGCCTCGACGAAGGGTTCGCCTCAGGCATCCAAAGCCCGGCAATCGGCGCTCGACCAGCCGATCTCGACCGTTTCCCCGGGGCGCAGCACGGTGTGACCGTCGGCGTTGGGGGTCTTGATGATGAACTCGTCGTCGCCGCAGACCGATAGCCGGGTGCGCAGATGGTCACCGAGATAGATCACTTCCTCGACCTTCGCCGAGAAGCGGTTCTCGAAATCGTGACTGCTCCCACGCACCAGGCTGACCCGCTCGGGACGTAGCGACAACGTGGTCCGGACGCCGGCCTCGGCGACCGCGACCGGCTTGGCGATCACCGTCTCGCCGCTGTCCAGGCGTACCTTGCAGCGTTCGCCGGCAAGCTCGGTCACCTCGCCGCGCAGGCGGTTGTTCTCGCCGATGAAATAGGCGACGAAGGCGTTTTCGGGTTGCTCGTAGAGGGTATCTGGCGAGGCCAGTTGCTGGACCACGCCGTCGTTGAACACGGCGATGCGGTCCGACATGGTCAACGCTTCGGTCTGATCGTGGGTGACGTAGATCATGGTCACCCCCAGTTCGGCATGGATGCGCTTGATCTCGTACTGCATCTCTTCGCGCAGGTTCTTGTCCAACGCCCCTAGCGGCTCGTCCATCAGTACCAGCTCGGGCTCGAAGACCAGCGCGCGCGCCAGCGCGACACGCTGCTGCTGGCCACCGGACAGCTGCGCCGGGCGGCGGTCGCCGAACTCATCGAGCCGGACCATCGCCAAGGCGCGTTGGACTTTCTGCCTGATTTCGGCCTTGCTCAGGTGGCGCACCTCGAGGGGAAAGGCGAGATTCTCGGCAACCGTCATGTGCGGAAACAGCGCATAGTTCTGAAAGACCATGCCGATGCCGCGCTTGTGTGGCGGCAGGCCGTTGATCGGCTCGCCCTTGAGCAGGATCTCGCCATGGGTCGGCGTCTCGAACCCCGCCATCATCATCAGGCAGGTGGTCTTACCCGAGCCGGACGGCCCCAGCAGGGTGACGAACTCGCCCTGGCGAACGTCCAGGTTGAAATCCTTGACCACCAACTCGACGCCGTCATAGCTCTTCTGGACATTGCGGAAGCGGGCAAAACACGTATTGTCGGTCGCCGCTTGCGTTTGCGGCGCAGCTTCGAGGGTCTGGGTCATGCAGCATTACCTATGCGTAGCCATTGTTTTGGTTGTCGTTTTTGTCGCTTGGCGTGCGGCCCGAGGCGGGTATCATTTTGTTACTGTTATTGTGGCTTCGACAGTAGAGGCAACACCGCCACTTCTACAACCCCGGCAGGGGACAATAAGCGTTGAAAATGGTTTTTAGTAGCGATTGCAGAAATGACAAGGGCGCCCGTAGGCGCCCTTGTTTTTGGCCAGCGATCGACCACTATTGACGAACGCCCTCGAAGGTCATGTACAGCTCGAGCTGGCGCATCGCCTCGGGGAATTTGCTCATGTCGATCCCGTAATCGGCCAGCTCCAGCGTGGTGGAACCTTCGAACCCCTGGCGATAGCCACCCCAGGGATCCTCGCCGCCGCCGATATGCTCGACATCGACGGTGATCGGCTGGGTCTGGCCGTGCAGGGTCAGTTCGCCGCTCAACTCACCCTCACCTTCGCCGGTGGTTTCGAAGCCGGTGGACTTGAAGGTCGCTTGCGGATACTCGGAAGCGTTGAGGAAATCGGCGCTGAGGATGTGCTTGTCACGCTCGGCGTGCGCCGTGTCCAGGCTGGTCACGTCGACCGTGACATTGGCGCTGGAATCCTCGGGACTTTCCGGGTCGTAGCTGAACGAACCGGTGAAGTCATCGAAGGTGCCCAGGATATAGGAATAGCCCAGGTGGCTGATCTTGAACTGAATGAAGGCGTGCTGGTTCTCGCTGTCGATCTTATAGTCCGCGGCCTGGGCCGCCGCCAACGGCAACAGCGTGGTGGCGCTGACCAGGGCAATGGCAGTCTTCTTCAACATGATCGAACACTCCTGCAGTGGGACGATGGCACCTAGGATGCCGTTACTTGGGTGGACGTTGCGCGAATCGCGGACTGAGCATGCGCGCCAGAGTGTCCTGGCGGTCCACGAGGTGATGCTTGAAAGCCGCCAGGGTATGCCCCAGCACCAGGACCATCAGCGTCCAGGCAGCGTACCAGTGGATATCGCCGGCTATGCTGGCCTGATTGGGTAGCCCAGTGACCAGCGCCGGCACACTGAACCAACCGAAGATGCTGACCGACTGTCCTTCGGCGGTGGAAATCAGATAACCGCTGATGAAGATCACGAACATCACGGCATAGATCAGCCCATGGCCTACATGGGCAGCCAAGCGCTCAAGGCGCTGGCCATGAGCGTTCGGCGTGGCGGGCAGGAGCCGCCACAGAACCCGCGCAATCGACACACCCAACACCAGCATGCCGACCGACTTGTGGACCCACGGTGCCCGGTGGTACCAGTCGTCGTAATATCCTAGCCCGGTCATCCACCAGCCGAGGGCGAACAGGCCGATGATGGCCAGCGCGCTCAGCCAGTGGATAACGATACTGACCAGTCCCCACCCCGAACGGGTATTACGCCACATGCGCCGTCTCCGTGATAACTGCGTCCAGCATAGAGAGTGTAACGACGAGTGGCAGCCCGCAAAGGGTTAAAGCATCATTTCCTAATAGGAAACAATCTTCCAGGATACCGCCTTGATCATCTTCATGTGGCCATCATTTAGAGAGCACCTGCAGCAGCAATTTGGCGGTCGATGCGCTGGACGCCGGATTCTGGCCGGTGATCAGCAGGCCGTCGCGCAATTCGAAAGGCGCGAAATCGTCTGCGCTGCGTTCATAGGTCGCGCCGCGTTTGACCAACTCGTCCTGCAGCAGGTGAGGCACCGCTTCGCTCAAGCCGACCGCTTCCTCCTCGCTATTGGCAAAACCGGTGACCCGCCGCCCGGCGACGATCGGCTTGCCGTCATCGCCGACCACATTGAGCAGTACCGTGGGCGCATGGCAGACCGTGGCCACCGGCTTGTCGGCGCTCAGAAAGGCCTGGATCAGTCGCTTCGAATCGGCGTTGTCGGTGAGATCCCATAGCGGCCCATGGCCGCCCGGGTAGAAGACGGCATCGAAATCCTCGGCGTTGATCGTCGACAGCGCCACGGTGTTGGCCAACTGCCGCTGGGCCTCGGGATCGTCGTCAAAGCGTCGGGTGGCCTCGGTCAACGCATCCGGCTGGGTCGAGTTGGGATCGACGGGAGGCTGCCCGCCGGCCGGCGAGGCCAGCGTCAGCTCGGCCCCGGCATCCTTGAACACGTAATACGGCGCGGCGAATTCCTCGAGCCAGAAGCCGGTCTTGTTGCCGGTATCGCCCAGGGCGTCATGCGAGGTCAGCACCATCAATAATTTCACGGTTCCACTCCTTGGCAGGAAATTGCACTCATCAAGCATAGATGGCGATGAGCCGCGCGGCTTCAAGGGGAGCAAGAGGAGCGCACGGACAAAAAAACGCTCCGCGTGGCGGAGCGTCGGCGTTCAGGTAAGCGGCAGTAGAAAGGTTTGGCTAGGCGAGCCTATCGAGGCCGCGCGCCAGGTCTCTCTTGAGATCGGCCAGTCCTTCCAGGCCCACGGCGATGCGTATCAACCCTTCGCTGATTCCCGCGGCAGCCTTTTGCTCGTCGGAAAGACGCCCATGGGTGGTGGTCGCCGGATGGGTAATGGTGGTCTTGGCATCACCCAGGTTGCCGGTGATCGACATCAGCTGCGTGGCATCGATCACCGACCAGGCGCCCTCGCGGCCGCCCTTGATCTCGACCCCGAGTACCGCGCCGAAAGCCGACTGCTGCGCCCGGGCCAGTGCGTGTTGGGGGTGGCTCTCCAGGCCGCTGTAGTGCACCCGGGCGACCGCCGGGTGCGCCTCGAGCCACTGTGCCAACGCCAGGGCACTCTCGCAGTGCGCCCGCATGCGCAGGCCGAGCGTCTCCAGCCCCTTGAGGAAGATCCAGGCGTTGAACGGGCTCATGCAGGGCCCGCAGGTGCGCACCACCCCGAACAGCTCCTCGAGCTCCTTGTCGCGCCCCACCACGGCGCCGCCGATCGCCCGGCCCTGGCCATCCAGGTATTTGGTGGCGGAGTGAATCACCAGGTCGGCGCCTAGATCCAGCGGGCGCTGCAGGGCCGGCGTCAAAAAGCAGTTGTCGATCGCCAGCCAGGCACCGTGCCGGTGGGCGATATCGGCCAGCGCGGCGATATCGACCACTTCGGAGAGCGGATTGGAAGGCGTCTCGGCGAACAGCAGCTTGGTGTCGGGGGTGATCGCCGCCCGCCACTCCTCGAGGTTGCCCAGCTCCACGTAGCGCGTGGTGATGCCGAACTTGCCCAGATATTTGCTGAACAGGCTGACCGTGGAGCCGAACAGCGAGCGCGAGGCGACGATCTCGTCGCCGGCCTCGAGCAGCGCCAGCGCGGTCGAGAGAATCGCCGCCATCCCCGAGCTGGTCGCCACGCAGCGCTCGCCGCCTTCCAGCGCCGCCAGGCGCTGCTCGAAGACGCGCACGGTGGGATTGGTGAAGCGCGAGTAGATGTTGCCCGGCTCCTCGCCACCGAACTTGCGCGCCGCCTCGGCGGCGCTGCCGTAGACGAAGCTCGAGGTCGCGAAGATCGGTTCGCTGTGCTCCTGCTCGGCGCTGCGCACATGGCCGGCGCGTACCGCCAGGGTATCCAGCGACAGGGCGTCGCCGTCGAAATCGTGCTCGTGCATGGGGCCCCCGTTAGCCGTAATCCTCGACATCGTTGTGCAGGTCGACCACCGAGTGTGCCGAACCGCTCTGCTGCTTGACGGCATCGCTTCGCGCGGCTTCCAGCGCATTGAGATAATCGGCGTCGATATCGCCGGTGATGTATACCCCATCGAATACCGAGCAGTCGAAGCGCTCGAGCTGGGGGTTGACCTCGCGGCAGGCCGTCTTGAGATCCTCGAGATCCTGGTAGAAGATCCGGTCGGCGCCGATCAGCTCGCCGACTTCCGCCTCGCTGCGGCCGTGGGCGATCAACTCCCCGGCCACCGGCATGTCGATGCCGTAGACGTTGGGGTAGCGCACCGGCGGTGCCGCCGAGGCGAAGTAGACCTTGTTGGCGCCGGCCTCGCGGGCCATCTGGATGATCTGCTTGCAGGTCGTGCCGCGGACGATCGAGTCGTCGACCAGCAGCACGTTCTTGCCGGCGAACTCGACGTCGATGGCGTTGAGCTTCTGGCGCACCGACTTCTTGCGCTGAGTCTGCCCCGGCATGATGAAGGTGCGCCCGATATAGCGGTTCTTCATGAAGCCTTCGCGGTACGTCACGCCCAGGTGCTGGGCCAGTTCCAGCGCCGAGGTCCGCGAGGTGTCGGGAATCGGGATGACCACGTCGATGTCATGTTCCGGCCACTCCTTAAGGATGCGATCGCCGAGCTTGCGGCCCATCTGCATGCGCGTGCCGTAGACGTAGGCGCCGTCGAGGATCGAGTCGGGCCGCGCCAGGTAGACGTGCTCGAAGATGCACGGCGCCAGCACCGGCCGGTCGGCGCACAGCTGCGTGTGCACCGTGCCCTGCAGGTCGACGAAGATCGCCTCGCCCGGGGCCAGGTCGCGGGCCAGTTCGAAGCCGCCGACGTCCAGCGCCACCGACTCGGAGGCGATCATCACGTCCTGGCCTTCCGGCGTCTGGCGGGAACCGAACACCACCGGACGGATGCCCTGGGGATCGCGGAATGCCACCATGCCGAAGCCGTTGATCATCGCTACCGCGGCATAGCCGCCGCGACAGCGCCGATGCACGCGACGCACCGCGTCGAAGATGTCCTCGGGGTTGAGGTGATGCCCCTGCTTGCCCAGCTCGTGGGCGAAGACGTTGAGCAACACCTCGGAATCCGAACTGGTGTTGATGTGGCGCAGGTCGGTGGTGTACAGCTCCTGCTTGAGCTGGTCCGAGTTGGTCAGGTTGCCGTTGTGCGCCAGCGCCAGGCCATACGGCGAATTGACGTAGAACGGCTGCGACTCGGCCTCGCTCGACGAGCCCGCGGTCGGGTAGCGCACATGGCCGATGCCCAGATTGCCCTTGAGGCGCGTCATGTGCCGGGTGTGGAATACGTCGCGCACCAGTCCATTGCTCTTGCGCAGCAGGAAGCGTCCTTCATGCCAGGTCATCATTCCGGCGGCGTCTTGCCCCCGGTGCTGAAGCACTGTCAGTGCATCATAAAGCGCCTGATTGACCGGCTGGGTGGCCATGAGGCCCACGATACCGCACATTCCGCCTTACCTCGTTTGCAATGGACCCGCAGCACTCGAACGCTCGGGTATCTGTGAAAAAGCGCCGGAATCCGGCAACCCCGGATTCGGCACGTCGACCGGCAGCGACAGCGAACGAATCCCGTCGAGCTTCTCCGGGTTGCGCTGCTGCCAGTCGACGAAGCGCGCCACCGCCCAGTCGCGCAGACTCTCGAAGGTCGGTCGCAACTGTGCCTGCTGCCAGGATTGCAGTTGCATCAACGGCGTCAGGCTGATCAACACCGTCGCCAGCACCAGGATCGCGCCGCCGCGCAGGATGCCGAAACCGGCCCCGGCGAGGCGATTGAAGAAACCCATGCCGACCCACTCGATGGCCGCCTGCACGCCGCGGATTATCAACCCGCAAAGCAGGATCACCACGAAGATCACCGCCACGAACGCCACCACCAGCCGCACGTCGGGGCTATCGATCCAGCCGCCGAGCCGCTCGGCCAGCGGCGGCGCCAGCCACCGTGAGGCCAACAGCGCGACGATCCAGGCCCCCAGGCCGAGCGCCTCGCGGACCAGCCCGCGCAGGAAACCCGCCAGCATCGACGCAGCCAGAACGGCCAGAAACAGCCAGTCCAGCCAGGTGAAGGTCATTCGCCCTCCTGCACCCGGATCAGCAGTCCCTGGATATTGACCTGCTCCTTGAGCGCGGTGCGGGCCTTCTCGCCGTCATCCGAACTGGCGAAGGGGCCGACGTAGACCGTCGTCAGGTTGTTGTCGCGCGGGCGGCTGTAGGCCTCGAAGCCCTGCTCGTCGAGCTGTTTCTCGAGGCGTGCCGCGTTATCCGGCTTGCCGAAGCTGCCCACCTGCACCGCCCAATTGCCGTTCTCGGCGACCGCCGGCGCGCTGGTCGTCGCACTTTTCGCCGCACCTTCACCGGTCGCTGGCTTAGATGATTCGCCCTGCGGGCTCGGCTGGCCGCCCTGCCCGGCACGCTGGGCCAGCTCGGCTATGGGGTCGGGACGCGAGGCATCCGCCGTCCCGGCTGGCGAGGACGGATTGCCGGCGACCTGCTCGGCCGTATTCCCGGCGGACTCTGCATCGTCGGGCTCGGTGGCCTGGGTGGCGTCGGGCTGGGCTTGGCCCGCAGGCTGGCTCGGCGCCTGCGGCGATTGGATCTGCCCCAGGCTCGCGGGCGGTTCGGGCGCCTCGACGGGAGTCTGTTTGACATCGATCGGTTGTTCGATGGTGAGCACCGGCTCGGGGCGGTCTTCGCGCGACGGCGGATCGTCGAACAACATGGGGATGAAGATCACCCCCAGAGCCAGAAGAATCACGGCGCCGCTGACGCGTTCGCGCATTCCGTACTTCATGTCACTCTCCTAGCGAATCTCTCGGAACCTGTCTGAAAAGTGCCTGCGTTCACCGACTTTTCGACACGACCTGGCGGCCATGCTGAGCGGTTCCGGCCTCGCCGTCGCTCACCTGGGCGGCATGCCAGCCGAGCACCTCGGCCACGGTGAAGAAGGAACCGCAGACCAGCACTTCGTCGTCGGCCGCGAGCCTTTCCGTCAGCCAGGCGGCACCGGCCGCCGGCGAATCGGCGCGATGCAGAACCGTCGCCCCATGCGCGGTCAACTGCCGCGCCAACTCGTCGGCGCTGCGCGCGCGCGGGCCTTCAAGACTGACCGTGACCCAGGCGTCCACCTGCGAGGATAGCGCCTCCAACACGCCCTGCGCATCCTTGTCGCGCAGCATGCCGAGCAGCGCGATCCGGCGTGTCGGACGCGGCCTTTCGGCGAGCCGGGCCGCCAGGTAGTTGGCGGCATGGGGGTTGTGCGCGACGTCCAGGCACCAGTTGCCGAGCCACTGCATGCGCCCGGCCAGCGTTACCTCGGCCAGGGCCCGGCGACAGGCCGCAGGCTCCAGTTCGACACCCGCCAGTGCCAACGCCTGAAGCGCCAGCGCCGCGTTGTCCAGCGGCAGGCCCGGAACCGGCAGGTCGTCCAGTTGGCACGCCCGCGTGTGACGATCGACGCCCCGCCACTGCCAGCCGCCAGTATCGGGTGCATGGCGATGGGGCGTTCGCTGAAAGTCATGCCCCAGGCGCCAGGCCTGTGCCCCGCAGGCTTCGGCGACTTCGAACACGCTGGCCGGCAGGTCGTGGCCCAGCACCGCCGGCCGGGAATTACGCAGGATGCCGGCCTTCTCGCGGCCGATGGCCTGCAGGTCGGTGCCTAGATAATCGGCATGATCGAGCGCCACGCTGGTAACCACGGCTACGTCGGGGTCGACCACGTTGACCGCATCCAGCCGTCCGCCCAGACCAACCTCGAGGATCGCCACGTCGGGGCGACGCTGGGCGATCGCCCACAGCGCGGCCAGCGTGCCGACCTCGAAATAGGTCAGGCTCACCGGCTCGGGCGTCAGGCGGGCGGCCTCGACGCGTTCGAAACCGGCGACCAGCAGTGCATCGTCGGCCTCGCGACCGTCGAGGCGCAGGCGTTCGTTGTAACGCAGCAGATGAGGCGAGGTGTAGGCCGCCGTCGAGCGTCCGTGAGCGCCGGCCAGCGCCTCGAGCATGGCCACTGTCGAACCCTTGCCGTTGGTGCCGGCGACGGTGATCAGCGCACCGCCGATCGGCGACCCGGCCAGGCCCAGACGCTCAGCGACGACGGCGACGCGCTCGAGGCCCAGGTCAATGGCGACCGGGTGCTGACGCTCGAGCTGCGCCAGCCAGGCCTCGAGAGCAGTCCCTTGGCCAGGTGCGCTGGCCGGATCAGGCGCAGTCCGGCTCATTCAGCGACGGTCTTCCAGCGAGTCGTCGTCGACCAGCGAGTCGACTTCGACATCGGCTTCGTGCTCGCTAGCGACCGGCTCCTCCTCGCGCGGCGGCAAGGAGTGATGGGTCAGCTTGCGCAACACACCGACCAGCCGCTCGCGCATCTCCGTGCGATGCACGATCATGTCGACGGTGCCGTGCTCGAGCAGGAATTCGCTGCGCTGGAAACCCTCCGGCAACTGTTCGCGCACGGTCTGCTCGATGACCCGCGGCCCGGCGAAGCCGATCAGCGCGTTGGGCTCGGCCACGTTGAGATCGCCGAGCATTGCCAGCGATGCCGAGACCCCGCCGAAAACCGGATCGGTGAGCACCGAGATGTAGGGGACGCCGGCCTGCTTCAAGCGTTCGAGCGCGGCCGAGGTCTTGGCCATCTGCATCAGCGAGAACAGCGCTTCCTGCATGCGCGCCCCGCCGGAGGCGGCGAAGCACACCAGCGGCATGCCCTCCTCGAGCGCTACGGTGGCGGCGCGGACGAACTTCTCGCCGACCACCGCGCCCATCGAGCCGCCCATGAACGTGAACTCGAAGGCCACGGCCACCACCGGCAGGCCATCGAGCGACCCGCGCATGGCGATCAGCGCATCGTTCTCGTTGGTCTCCTTCTGGGCCGCTGCCAGGCGGTCCTTGTACTTCTTGGAGTCACGGAACTTGAGGCGATCGACGGGCTGCAAATCGACGGCGATCTCCTCGCGGCCCTCGCCGTCGAGAAACCAGTCGAGGCGCTTGCGGGCCGTCAGGCGCAAGTGATGGTCACACTTGGGACAGACGTTGTGGTGTTTTTCCAGCTCGGGGAGGTAGAGCACCCCATCACACTTGGGACACTTGCGCCACAGACCGTCGGGCACGCTGGTGCGACGATCCTTGCGCTGAACGCGTCCCATGGACGGCACGATCTTGTCTAGCCAGCTCATGGTCGGAAGGTATCCATTCTGCTGCGGTCACTGGGCCCGGCGTTACACCGGACCCGACGAATGCGCGTGAAGGGCCGCTACGGCTCAGTCATCGAGCGCCTGACGCATCTCCCCGAGCACGCCCTTGAGCGCGTCGGCGATGGTCTCGGGCCGCTCGGCACGCTCGGCGATACGCGAAACCAGGGCGCTACCGACGATCACGCCGTCGGCGATGCGTCCCACGGCGGCGGCCGATGCACCATCGCGAATGCCGAAGCCGACGCACAGCGGCAGCTCGGTCAACTCGCGCAGGCCGCGCAACTGGCGCTCGACGCCCTCGACGTCGAGCGTGGCGGCACCGGTCACCCCCTTGAGGGAAACGTAGTACAGGTACCCTTCACCGTGGGCGCATATTGTAGCGGCACGCGCCTGTGAGGTGGTAGGGGCGACCAGAAAGATCGACTGAAGGCCGTGGGTCTTGAACAGCGGCGCGAGTTCGTCGCTCTCTTCCGGCGGCATGTCGACGACCAGCACGCCGTCGACGCCGGCGGCGGCGGCCTGTTCGGCGAAGCCGGCATAGCCGAGACGCTCGATCGGGTTGAGATAACCCATCAGCACTACCGGCGTCTCGGCGTCGTCGCGGCGGAACTCGGCGACCATCGAAAAGATGTCGGCCAGCCGGGTACGGGCCTTGAGTGCACGCTCGCAGGCCTTCTGGATCACCGGGCCATCGGCCATCGGGTCGGAGAACGGCATGCCCAGCTCGATGACGTCGGCGCCCGCCGCCACCAGCGCGTGCATGAAGCCCACCGTGTGCTGCGGCCCGGGGTCGCCGGCCGTGATGTAGGGAATCAGCGCGGTGCGGCCCTGCGTCTTGAGGGCGGCGAAACGTTGGTCGATACGGTTCATTAACTTTTTTCCCTCAAAGGCGGAAGTGCAAAGCAGCGAACGAAGGCCAGACAAGGCGAAAACATCCGAAAATGCGCAGTGTACAAAGGGGTACATGAGCAATTTGAGGATGTTTTCAACGCCGTATGGTCGAGTGCAGCCATTTGAACTCCGCCTTTAGAATTCGACGCCATCGATCTTGGCCACCGTCAGGATATCCTTGTCGCCACGCCCTGACAGGTTGACGACGATGTGCTGGTCGGGGCTCAGGGTCGGCGCCAGGACCTTGGCGTAGGCCAGCGCATGCGCCGACTCCAGCGCCGGCATGATGCCCTCCATGTGGGTGAGCTCACGAAACGCCTCGAGCACCTTGTCGTCGTTGGCGGCCACGTACTTGACGCGCCCGACGTCCTTCCACAAGGCATGCTCCGGACCCACGCCCGGATAGTCGAGCCCCGCCGAGATCGAATGCGTATCGAGCACCTGGCCGCTGTCGTCCGACATCAGGTAGGTGCGATTGCCGTGCAGCACGCCCGTCGGCGCATTGGCGGTCAGCGGCGCCGCATGGCGTCCGGTCTCGACCCCATCGCCGCCGGCCTCGACGCCGTACATCGCCACCTCGGCGTCCTCCACGAACGGGTAGAACAGCCCCATGGCGTTGGAACCGCCGCCGACACAGGCTATGAGCGCGTCGGGCAGCCGACCGATCTGCTCGAGTGATTGCGCGCGCGCCTCGCGGCCGACCACCGCGTTGAAGTCGCGCACCAGCATCGGGTACGGGTGCGGCCCGGCCACGGTACCGATGATGTAGAAGGTGTCGTCGACATTGGTCACCCAGTCGCGCAGCGCCTCGTTCATGGCGTCCTTGAGGGTCCGCGAGCCGGACTCGACCGGAATCACGTTGGCGCCGAGCAGGTGCATCCGATAGACGTTGAGCTTCTGGCGCTGCACGTCCTCGGCACCCATGTAGACGTCGCACTGCAGGCCCAGCCGCGCGGCGACCGTGGCCGTGGCGACGCCATGCTGGCCGGCGCCGGTCTCGGCGATCACCCGCGGCTTGCCGCTCTTCTTGGCGAGCAGCGCCTGGCCGATGGTGTTGTTCACCTTGTGCGCGCCGGTGTGGTTGAGATCCTCGCGCTTGAGCCAGATCTGCGCGCCGCCGAGCTGGCGGGACCATCGTTCAGCGTGATACAGCGGAGACGGGCGGCCGACGTAGGTCGCCAGGTCACGATCGAATTCCGCCTGGAAATCGGGATCGTCGCGAAGGCTCGCATAGGCCTTCTCGAGATCCTCCAGCGCGAAGCTCAAGGTCTCCGAAACGAACCGGCCGCCGTACGGGCCGAAATGGCCGCGGGCATCGGGCAGTCGGGTCAGGTCGCTGAACGTGGTCACGAAAGACACCTCACAGGGTCGCTTGGCTTAGGATTCTGGGATCAGGTTCACGTGCTCGATGAAGGCGCGCAGCTTGGCGGGATCCTTGATGCCGCGGGCGGCCTCGATGCCGCCTGAAACGTCGACGGCAAAGGGCCGGACGCGGCGCACCGCCTCGCCGACATTGTCGGGCGTCAGACCTCCGGCGAGGATAACAGGTTTTGCCAGGTTTGCGGGGATCCGCGACCAGTCGAAGACCTCGCCGGTACCGCCCGGCACGCCCGGCCGGTAGGCATCGAGCAGCAGTGCGCGCGCATCGCGATAGGCTTCGGCGGCAGCATGCAGGTCGATGTCCTCGCGCATGCGCAGCGCCTTGATCCAGGCGCACGGCGCCTGGCGACAAGCCTCCGGTGATTCATCGCCGTGAAACTGAATCAGGTCCAGGTACGGCGCGCAGCGACGAACGAACTCGGGATCCTGATCGACGAACAGCCCGACCCGAGTGACGAAGGCCGGCACCCGCGCGCTCAATTCGGCCAGACGGTCGAGATCGAGCGCCCGCTCACTGCCCGGCCAGAGCACGAAACCCAGCGCATCGGCGCCCGCCGCCACGGCGGCGTCGATATCCTCTTCCCGCGTCAGGCCACAGAATTTAACCCGCGTGCGCATGATTGATCTCCTGGGATGCCTAGGGCCAGACGCCTCGGCGTCGGCCGGGCCCGGTTGTCGCGTACTCAGCCGTTGGCGGCATCGGTGCTGGCCGGGTGCCGCGCGCCCGGCAGGCCACGCCGATAGCGCACCATCGGCGAATCCGGCAGTCCGCGCTCGCCGCTCCATTCGCCGAGAAAACCCAGCATGCTGGGGCCCAGCGGCTCGCGGGGCAGCGCAAAGCGTTCATCGTAGATCGAGTCGACGAAATGCAGCCCGCACCCTGGCGCGGTGACATTGCCCTGGGCGCGATCGCGCAACGTCAGCAGGTGCGCCAGATAGCCTGAGTCTTCCTCGCCGCGCCCCACCGCGACCAGCGCTCCGGCGATGTTGCGAATCATGTGATGGAGGAAAGCGTTGGCCTGGACATCTATGACCACCAGCGTGCCGTAACGTTTTACCTCGATGAAGTGCACGTGGCGTGTCGCCGACTTCGATTGACAGCCGGCCGCGCGAAAGCTCGAGAAATCGTGCTCGCCGACCAGCGCTTGGGCGGCTTCGTGCATGCGCTCGGCGTCCAGGGGCTCGCGGCACCAGGTCGCGTTGGCGCGCTCGAGCACCGGACGGCTGGGCTGGTTGAGAATCACGTAGCGATAACGGCGCGCCAGCGCCAAAAACCGGGCGTGGAAGTCCGCGGCTACCGGCGTCACCCAGCGCACCGCGATATCGCGCGGCAAGTTGGCATTGGCGCCGTAGACCCATGCCTTGGTCGAGCGCGGCGACGGTGCATCGAAGTGCACGATCTGGCGCGTGGCATGCACGCCGCTGTCGGTACGCCCGCTGCAGTGCACCTGCACGGGCGCCGCCGCGACCCGGCCGAGCGCCGTTTCCAGCGCCGCCTGGACCGAGGGCGCCTGCTTCAGGCGCTGCCAGCCGCAATAATGCGTGCCATCGTATTCGATCGCCATGGCCAGGCGGCCTTCGAGGCGCTGATGATCATCGAGAAACTCGAAAAGGGGCATCGACTTCCGTCAAGTTATGCCACCCGGACCACTAACTACAGGCGGTGGCGTTCGATCAACACCCGCGCTTCATCTGCGACCAGCGTTCCTTCCTCTTCCAGCAGCGGATCGAGCAGCTCGCGAGCCGCCTCGCGCTCGCCGCGGTCGAGACGCTGGCGGGCATGATCCAATAGCTCTGCAGCGTTGGCGGGAGCCGAACCTACCGGTGAAGCGTGGGTCGTGGAGCGCTCATTATCCAGATCGAGCGGATCGAACGCCACCTCTTCGACGATCCAGCCACTCGTATCGGTGCTTGACGACGACTCTCCGCGAACCACGGGGTCGGCATCGGCGAGCGTGGCATGGTCGTCATCGATATCCGCCAGCGTATAATCCAGTCCCAGCGGATCGTCGGGAAACTCGACCACCGGCTGGCCCAGTTCAGGCTCGCGCCGTTCGGGCTCGATATCGAGACTCGGCGGTTGGTAATCGATGACGCGACCATCATCCAGATCCACGCCGCTGGCCACGGCCGCATCGGCCAGCCCCGACAGTGCTTCGCCCTCACCCTGTACCTCGGCATGAGTCTCGGCCCGGGCGTGGGCCGGCTGAGGATCGCCGGAGCCCGGCGCATTCGCTGCGCTGACGACGGGCGCCGCCTCGCTGGAAGGAACGGTGGCTTCCGTCGCTGTCGGCTTCGGCGACTCGGCCGGCGCAGCACTTGCCGCCGGAATCGGCGCCCTCGCCGTCGATGTATCGGGCATCAGGCGCGCGAGGGTCTCGCGCGCCTCGGCACGCTGCTGTTCGTCGCCGTGCGCATCGAGATAGGCGGCTTCCCGCTCGGCCGCGTCGTGATCGCCCAGCGCCACGCAGGCAGTGAGCAGCTTGAGACGCAGATCGTGCCGCTCGGGGTCAACGGCGAGGCTCTGCACCAAGCGTTCGCGGGCCTGGTCGTAGCGGCCATAGGCGAGATAGATCTCGGCTTCGCTGATGGTTTCCGCTTCGGGGGCCGAGTCGAGTGACGCCCCCGTTGCCAGCGCGCTTGCCGGTGCCGGTTCGGACGAGGCTACAGGAGCCGCCGGGGCGCGCTCGGTCGGCGTCTGGCGAATGGCCGAGGTCTCGGCCATCGACGGCTCGCTGCGCCCCGGCGCCGCCCCGCCCACACCGCCCATGGCGGTGTAGCGAGACGCCGGGTCGGTGGTCTCCTCGGTGCGCCGGGCACGCCGCCGCACGACTACCCATAGCGCCAGCAGCAGTGCCAGTGCCGCGCCGGCCAGCAGCGTCAGGTTATCGTTGAACCAGCGCCATGCAGCCTGCCCGAACGATTCGGCGGGCGGCTTTCCAGCCTGCACCCGTTGCGCCGGCGCCGTCTGAGCCTGTGCGGATTGCGTCGGTTCCGACTGGGCCCGGGCGGCGCTCTGCCGGCTCGCCAACAGCCCGTCCAGTTGCGCGCGCAGGCTCTGGATCTCTTCGCGCAGCATGCCGACCTGGTCGGCCAACTGGTCGCGTTGCTCGTTCGCCTGGGCCAACGTCTGACGAGTGTCGTCGAGTTGCGCCTCGAGCGCGGCCAGCCGTTCACGGGCCGCGACCGGCAGCGCCGCCGGGGCCGTATCGGGCTCGCCCGCAGCCTGCGTCGCGTCGAGAACCGTGTCGTTGAGCAGGGTCAGCCGAGACTGGCCGTCTTCGGGGCTGCCCTCGCCAGCTACTGCCGTCTCGGGTCGGGTGGCCGCATCGCCAGCGCCAGCCGTAGCCACACGCTCACCGGCCTCGCCGCCGCGCTGGGCCTGCCATTGACGATTCTGGGCCTGAACGCGCTGATCGGCATTCTCGCCGCTGGCGAGGATGGCCTGACGGTCAGGCACCTCGAGCGTCGCACCGGCACTCAGCCGGTTGATGTTGCCGCCGGGAAACGCCTCGGGGTTGGCCTGCTGCAGGGCAAGCATCATGTGCTCGATGCTCACCCCGTCGGGGCGCACGCGATCGGCCAGCACCCATAGCGTATCGCCACTGGATACCCTGATCTGCCCCGGTGCAGCGCGTTCGCGCCGTGCGGTCGCCTGCGGTGTCGCCGACTGCACCGTTTCGACCGCTTCACCCTGGCGCAGCGGTCGAGTCGCCCCCGGTTGCAACGCCGGCATCTGCGCATAGCCCGGCGGATCGAGCAGCAGGTTGACCTCCTGGCGCTGCTGACCACCCGGCCACTCCAACGTCAGCAGCAGGCTGATATAGGGTTCATGCACGGCCTGGGAAGTGCTCAACACCACCGTCAAGCCACCGGGTCCGCGGGAGACCGTGGCGTTCACGCTTTCCACCAGCGAGGTACGCGGGATGCCCGCCTGGGCGAAGGCATCGGCCGTGGCGAGGCGCGCCTTGATCAGCGCCGGGTCGAGCTCGCCGATGTCGGTGAGTGGCAACCTGGCCTGCAACGGCGCGCCGAGGGTGGATTCGACCCGGGGCGCCGCCAGCCCCAGGGCCAGCGCCATGGGGCTGGCCGTCAGCAACGACAATAGCGTGCCCCAGGATAGTGTGCGTCTCATCGATGCTCCCCGCGCTAAGCGCCGCGCTACCTCTGCATGAGAAGTAGTGTCATTTGTTTGTCTCAATTACCGCTCATTCCTAATTACCATACATTTGCCCAGTTCGGCAGAACATGGGGCAAGCGGCAGCGCAATCGTCCGTCCCGACACGACGACGCCTCCCGAAGGAGGCGTCGCGGCATGGCTCACCGGCAGCGGTAGCGGTAGCTTAGCGTTCGCGCAGAATCGCCAGCATTCGCTTGAGCGGTTCGGCGGCTCCCCATAGCAATTGGTCGCCGACCGAGAAGGCGGTCAGGTACTCGCCGCCCATCGCCAGCTTGCGCAGGCGCCCCACCGGCACGTTCATGGTGCCGGTGACCGCCGCCGGCGTCAGCTCGCGCAGCGTGGCTTCCTTCTCGTTGGGAACGACCTTGACCCAATCGTTGTGCTTGGCGATGCGATCCTCTATCTCATCCATCGGCACATCGCGCTTCAACTTGATAGTGAACGCCTGACTGTGCGAGCGCATCGCGCCGATCCGTACACACAAACCGTCGATGGGGATCGGGTTGGCGCCGTGACCGAGAATCTTGTTGGTCTCGACACCGCCCTTCCACTCTTCCTTGCTCTGGCCGTTGTCCATCGCCTTGTCTATCCACGGCAGCAGGCCGCCGGCCAGCGGTGCCCCGAAGTTCTCGATCGGGAAGCCGTCGCCGCGCATCGCCGCGGAGACCTTGCGGTCGATATCGAGGATCGCGCTGGCGGGATCGTCGAGCTCGTGCTGCACGCTGTCGCGCAGCGAGCCCATCTGGCTGAGCAGCTCACGCATGTGCTTGGCGCCGGAGCCGGAGGCCGCCTGGTAGGTCATCGAGGTCATCCACTCGATCAGGTCGGCCTCGAACAGCCCGCCCAGGCCCATCAGCATCAGGCTGACGGTGCAGTTGCCACCGACGAAGGTCCGCGTGCCACGGTCGAGCTGAGCATCGATCACATGACGGTTGACCGGATCGAGAACGATGGTCGCATCGTCGCTCATGCGTAGCGTGCTCGCGGCGTCGAGCCAATAGCCCTTCCAGCCGGACTCGCGCAGCGGCTGGTAGACCTCGCCGGTATAATCGCCGCCCTGACAGGTGACGACGACGTCGAGCGCCTTGAGCGCATCGAGATCGAAGGCGTCCTTGAGCGGCGGTACGTCGACACCGACGTCGGGGCCGGGCTTGCCGACCTGCGAAGTGGTGAAAAACACCGGCTCGATGCCGGTGAAGTCATCGGTCTCGCGCATGCGATGCATGAGCACGGAGCCGACCATGCCCCGCCATCCCACAAATCCGACTTTCAACATGAAAACTGTCCTCCTGGTGTGCGGTGACTTACCCGGGATTCCGGACAAAACGGCTGATGAATGGATCCATTCTAACAAATCAGCCCAACACCTGCTCCGCCGACCCGCTAGCCTTCGTGAAAGGCCGTGACCACGGCGTCGCCCATTTCGGCGGTCGTCACCTGGCGAGTGCCCGGGTAGGCGATGTCGGCGGTCCGCAGGCCCTGGTCGAGCACCCGCCCCACGGCGCGCTCGATACGCAGCGCCAGGGCGTTCTCGTCGAGGCTGTAGCGCAGCAGCATGGCCACCGAGAGGATCGTCGCCAGCGGGTTGGCCAGCCCCTGACCGGCGATGTCCGGCGCGCTGCCGTGGCAGGGTTCGTACATGCCCTGGCCGCGCTCGTTGAGCGACGCCGAGGGCAGCATGCCGATCGAGCCGGTGAGCATCGCCGCGGCATCGGAGAGGATGTCGCCGAACATGTTTCCGGTGACGATCACGTCGAACTGCTTGGGCGCGCGCACCAGCTGCATGGCGGCGTTATCGACGTACATGTGCGACAGCTCGACATCCGGGTACTCCGGCGCCAGGCGATTGATCACCTCGCGCCACAGCATGGTGACCTCGAGCACGTTGGCCTTGTCGACGCTGCACAGCTTCTTGCCACGCTTGCTCGCCATCTCGAAGGCCACGCGGCCGATGCGCTCGATCTCGGTCTCGGAATAGACATAGGTGTTGAAGCCCACGCGCTGGCCGTCGCGCTCTTCGATGCCGCGCGGCTGACCGAAGTAGATGCCACCGGTGAGTTCGCGCACGATCATGATGTCGAGCCCCGAGACGATCTCGGGCTTGAGGCTCGAGGCCTCGGCCAGTTGCGGGTAGAGAATCGCCGGGCGCAGGTTGCCGAACAGGTTGAGTTCCTTGCGCAGCCCCAGCAGGCCCTTCTCGGGGCGCTTGGCGATATCCTCCAGGCCGTCCCACTTGGGGCCGCCGACGGCGCCCAGCAGCACCGCATCGGCCGCCCTGGCCTTGTCGAGGGTCGCCGCCGGCAGCGGCTCGCCGAAGGAGTCGTAGCCGGCACCGCCGACCAGTCCCTCATCGAGGGTCACGTCGAGGCCCTGCACGCGGCAGGTATCGAGCACCTTGACCGCCTCGGCGGTAATTTCCGGACCGATGCCGTCCCCCGGCAGAACGAGAATCTTGCGACTCATGAGCGTTTCCTAGCGTGTCCCGGCTGCCTGGCGGCCGGGCGTTCGTGAAAGAGGCGCTGTCCCTGCGCGACCGTCGTGGTGACGGTGTCCCTCTTGCGTCCAGCGTTGTGGTTATGCGTCGTTGCAGGCCGTTATGAAAAATCAGCCGGCCTGGCGGAACAGCCAAGGGCGCTTCTGGCGATGACGCTGCTCGAAGTCGCGGATGGCGTCCTCGTGCTCGAGCGTCAGGCCGATGTCATCGAGCCCGTTGAGCAGGCAATGCTTGCGAAAGGCATCGATTTCGAAGTTCAACACCTCGCCGTCCGGCGTGGTCACGCTCTGCGCCTCGAGGTCGACGGCCAGCCGGTAACCCTCGTTGGCCTCGACGGCCTGGAACAGCCGTTCGACCGTGGCCTCGTCGAGGACGATCAGCAGGATGCCGTTCTTGAAGGCGTTGTTGTAGAAGATATCGGCGAAGCTCGGCGCGATGATCACCCGGAACCCGAAGTCTTCGAGCGCCCAGGGCGCGTGCTCACGGGAACTGCCGCAACCGAAGTTGCGACGACCCAGCAACACGCTGGCGCCCTGGTAACGGGGCTGGTTGAGAACGAAATCCGGATTGAGCGGGCGGCTTGCGACATCCTGCCCCGGATAGCCCTCGTCCAGGTAGCGCAGCTCGTCGAACAGGTTGGGGCCGAAACCGGTGCGCTTGATCGATTTCAGGAATTGCTTGGGAATGATCAGGTCGGTATCGACGTTGGCGCGATCGAGCGCCACCACCAGGCCCTGGTGCTGTTTCAGTGCGTGCATGGCTCAGGCCTCCTGCGGCTGGGCGTTGAATTCGCGGACATCGACGAAATGCCCGGCCAATGCGGCGGCGGCGGCCATCGCCGGGCTGACCAGGTGCGTGCGCCCGCCGTAGCCCTGGCGTCCCTCGAAGTTGCGGTTTGAAGTCGATGCGCAATGCTCGCCGGGCTCGAGCTTGTCGGCGTTCATCGCCAGGCACATCGAGCAGCCCGGCTCACGCCATTCGAAACCGGCCTCGATGAATATCTTGTCGAGCCCCTCGGCCTCGGCCTGGCGCTTGACCAGCCCCGAACCCGGCACGACCATCGCCAGCTTGATCGAGTCGGCGATGCGCCCGCCGCGGGCGACCTTGGCCGCCTCGCGCAGGTCCTCGATGCGCGAATTGGTGCACGAGCCGATGAACACCTTGTCGAGGCGGATGTCGGCTATCTTCTGCTGCGGCGCCAGCCCCATGTAGGCGAGCGCGCGACGGATGCCGCCCTGCACGGTCTCGTCGGCCTCGACGTCGGGATCGGGGACCGCACCGGTGATCGGTGCGACCATCTCGGGGCTGGTGCCCCAGGTAACCTGCGGGGCTATCTCGGCGGCGTCGAGCACCACCTCCTTGTCGAACACGGCATCGTCGTCCGAAACCAGCGTGCGCCAGTCGGCCACCGCGGCGTCCCAGACATCGCCCGCGGGGGCATAGGGACGCTCGCGCAGGTACTCGATGGTGGTCTCGTCGACCCCCACCAGGCCGACCCGTGCGCCGGCCTCGATGGCCATGTTGCAGATGGTCATGCGGCCTTCCATCGACAGCTCGCGGATCGCGCTGCCGGCGAATTCGATGGCGTAGCCAGTGCCGCCGGCGGTGCCGATACGCCCGATCACCGCGAGCACGATGTCCTTGGCGGTCACCCCGGTACCCAACTGGCCGTCGACACGCACGCGCAGGTTCTTCATCTTCTGCGCCAGCAGGCACTGGGTCGCCAGCACGTGCTCGACCTCGGAGGTGCCGATACCGTGGGCCAGCGCCGCAAAGGCGCCGTGGGTGGCGGTGTGCGAATCGCCGCAGACCACGGTCATCCCCGGCAGCGTGGCGCCCTGCTCGGGGCCGACCACGTGGACGATGCCCTGGCGGGCGTCGTTGATGCGGAATTCCTCGATGCCGAACGCCTGGCAGTTGTCGTCGAGGGTCTGGACCTGGATCAGCGACACCGGGTCCTTGATGCCGGCGTTGCCTTCGGCACGTTCGAGCAGGGTGGTCGGCACGTTATGATCCGGCGTCGCCAGGTTGGCGTCCAGCCGCCACGGCTTGCGCTTGGCCAGGCGCAGCCCCTCGAAGGCCTGCGGCGAGGTCACCTCGTGCAGCAGATGGCGGTCGATGTAGATCAGTGCGCTGCCGTCGTCGCGCTGCTTGACCAAGTGCTGCGACCACAACTTGTCGTAAAGGGTCTGGCCTGCCATGGGTCTCCTCCAGCGTGCTCTTCGAGCCCCGGCGCCGCGGCGCCGTTAGTCGGTCTGGTTATTAGTCGGTCGTGACTATCTAGTAGCGGCACTCTTGCTTGATGCACTTGATGTCTTCGTAGGGTGCGGTGCCTTGCTGTAACCAAGGTTAATGGCCCCTTACCCATGAAAGCAATTCATGTTATTTATTCTTTGAATTCCAAAATGGAATGAATGTATGGACACCCAGAGCCTGCAGGCATTCGTCGCGGTAGCCGACCATGGCTCCTTCTCCCTGGCCGCCGAGACGCTCTACCTGACCCAGCCGGCGGTCAGCAAGCGCATTGCCACCCTCGAGGATCAGCTCGGCGTGCGGTTGTTCGACCGGATCGCCCGGCGCGTCTCGCTGACCGAGGCCGGCCGACTGCTGCTGCCGCGGGCCCGCGAGATTCTGGTGATGGTCGACGACAGCCGCCGCGCCCTGGCCAACCTGGCCGGTGATATCGGCGGCAGCCTGACCATGGCCACCAGCCATCACATCGGTCTGCACCGCCTGCCGCCCCTGCTCAAGGCCTATACCCAGGCGCACCCCGACGTGCGCATGGACATGCGCTTTCTCGACTCGGAGCAGGCTTATCAGGGGGTACTGGATGGCGAGCTGGAGATTGCGGTGGTGACGCTGGCGCCCTCGCCGGATCCGCAGCTCACGGTAGTGCCGGTGTGGGTCGACCAGCTGCGCTTCGTGTGTGGCAACGATCACCCACTCGCCGGGCAGCGCACGCTCTCGCTATCGGCGCTGACCGGCTTCGATGCGGTGTTGCCGGGACATCTGACCTTCACCCGCGGAATCGTGATCGAGACCTTTGCCCGCGAGGGGCTGCGCGTCGATGTGGCGTTGTCGACCAACTATCTCGAGACGCTCAAGATGATGGTGGCCATCGGGCTGGGCTGGAGCGTCCTGCCGGAATCGCTGATCGACGACGAGATCACGGTACTGCCGATCACCCATCGGCCGATCGAGCGCCCGCTGGGTTACATCGTGCACAAGAGCCGTACGCTATCCAATGCCGCCCGCTCGATGCTGGCCATGCTCGATGAGGCGGCCGGCGGCTGACTCAACCCGTTCGGTTGGTCACTGCTTTTCCTGGCCGAGTTCGCCACCGCTGGATTCGGCGACGGCATCCTCGCCGCCCGGCGCCGTCTCGTCATGCCCTTCGGCGCCCGCAAGCATGCCCAGCACCTGGGGGATCGACTGGCGCACGTAACGCCCCGGCGCCGGTTCGATCGGCTTCAGCTCGCCATCGCCCGGCTTCCGGGCGGCCACCTTCTTGCTGGCATCGGCGTAACCGTTGTCGGTCATCCAGGCCTGCCAGTGCGGCCACCAGGAGCCCTCGTTCTGGGTAGCGCCGGCAAACCACTCCTCCGGGGTCGGCGGGAGTTCGTCGTTGGTCCAGTAGCCGTACTTGTTCTTGTGCGGCGGATTGACGATGCCGGCGATGTGCCCCGAGCCACCCAGCACGAAGGTGACCGGTCCCTTGGGATACTGAGTGCCGTAATAGGTCGAGTTCCACTTGGCGATATGGTCGTCGCGCGCCGAGACGAAGTAGCTCGGCGTGGAGATCTTGCGCAGATCGATCTTGACCCCGTCGAGCTCGATGCCGCCCGGTTCGACCAGGCGGTTTTCCAGGTACATGTTGCGCAGGTACCAGCCATGGGTCGCCGCCGGCAGGTTGGTGCCGTCGGTATTCCAGTACAGCAGGTCGAACGCCGCCGGCGCCTCGCCCTTGAGGTAGTTGTTGACGAAGAACGACCAGAACAGATCGTTCTCGCGCAGCAGGTTGAAGGAGAACGCCATGACCCGACCGTCGAGATAACCATCGGCCTCGAGCTGGCGTTCGATGCCCTGCAGTATCGGCTCGTTGATGAATACGCCGATCTCGCCGGGATCGCTGAAATCCTGCAGCGTCGCCAGATAGGAGACCGAGCGCACCTTGCGTGCGCGCCGGGTACTGGTCAGGTAGGCCACCGTCGAGGCGGCGAGCGTGCCACCGACGCAGTAGCTGAAGAGATTCACCGACTTCTCGCCACAGGCCTGCTCGATCGCTCCCATAGCGGCGATCGGGCCCAGTTGCATGTAATCGGCCCAGGTCAGGTCGCGCTGCTCGCGGCCGGGGTTGCGCCACGAAATCAGGAACACCGTGTGGCCCTGATCGACCAGCCAGCGCATCAGCGAGTTATCCGAGCGCAGATCGAGTATGTAGTACTTGTTGATCCACGGCGGGACCACCAATAGCGGTGTCTTGAACACCTGCTCGGTGGTGGGCGCGTACTGGATCAACTGGATCAGCTCGTTCTCGTAGATCACTTCGCCGGGAGTGACGGCGATGTTTTCGCCGATATGGAAGGCCTCGCGATCGGTCATCGCCACGTTCAGGCCTTCGGCGGAGTTGGACAGGTCATCGCGCAGCCGCTTGAGCCCATCGACCAGATTCTGGCCCTGGGTCTCGCGAGTGATACGCATCACCTCGGGGTTGGTGGTGATGTAGTTGCTCGGCGACATGGCGCTGACGTACTGCCGGGCGTAGAACGCCAGGTTCTGCTTCTGCTTGTCGTCGAGGCCGTCGATGCTGTCGACCAGCGACTCGACCCACCGGGCGAATACCAGATATTGCTGAAGCACGAAGCGGTAGAAGGGATCCTGTCGCCAGGCGTCATCCTTGAACCGGCGATCCTTGGGATCGGGCTCGATGACCAGTTCGCCACCATTGCCATCGCCGGCCACATCCCGCATGGCCTGTTGCCAGATCTGCCACTGGGTCTCGGCGGCGCGCAATTGTGCCTGGTGGAGCGCATCGGGCCTGCCGGCCAACGCTTCGGCGCCGGCACGAAGGCTCTGCTGCATGTCCTCATAGATGGCGGAGGCAGCCTCGCTCGGCCAGATTCGCTCGACCATCTCACCCATCAGAGTCTGGTATTCCAACCCGATCGCTTCCAACTGAGCAGTTAGCTCCGGGTCGGCCAGCGCTTTCCACTCACTCGGCCACTCTGACGCCATGCGTCCTCCTCGAGATCCCTGTACAGCGTTTCGATACAGGTGTGCGGAGCCGCCAGGCCGGCGACACCGCCACAATACGTCTTTAAACAGACGGGCCGGGTACGAAACCCGGCCCGCCGACAGCATCAGCTGGACTTGCGTGACGAACTGCTGCTGTTACTGCTATTGCTGCTGGAGGAACCGGTACTGGTCGACTTGGCCGACGCCGACTCGGTAGCCGACTTGGCCGACTCGCTCGCCGCCTTGGCGGTCTGGTTCGCCTGATCGGCGGCCTTCTGACCGGCTTCGCTGAGGCTCTGCTCCAGATCGTTCCTGAAGGACATGCTCAATTCGGTCATGGCCCGCGCGTCTTCGATCATCTGCTGGGAGAGCTCGTTCATCAACTCGGCCTGGCGCGTCGTGAAGTCGCGCAGGTCATCGGCACTCTGAATCTCCGAGGCAGCGCGCATACGCTCGGTACCCATCTGGGTATAGCGCTTCATCGACTCGAGCTGGTACTGGGTCATCTTTTCCATGTTATCCAGCATCATGCCGTTGATCTTGCGCATCGGCTCGAAGAAGCTCTTGGCCTGGTCGGCAAAGGTATTGAACATCTTGTCTTGCTGCATCTCGAATCCCTCCTGGAGGAACGGCGTAGACAGGTCGGCACGACTATATAGCACAAGCTATATGCTGCATCGCACAAAGCGTAGTCGGCCACATGCTCCCTTGCAATAGACGTGCGGTCATGACTTGCGGTTTTGGCGTGAAGTCGCCGATGCGCTGGTTGAAGAGCGACGGGCCGAACCGCCGGCCTGTTCGTCCATTTCCGCCTTCTCGGCGGAAGATGGGCTACCCGCCTTGCGCAACATGTCCAGCATCATCTGTTGATAATTACCGAAATGGGTCATGCCTTGGGTCATGCCCTGTTGCAGGAAGGGCTGCATCAGATTCCAGGGATCGTAACCTTCGGCGCCGGCATCCATCTGCTGCTGGATGCGCGACATCATTTCACGCTGAAAGGCATCGACATCGGGCAACCCCAGCGCCTGACGAAACTCGGCCGGGGTCATATCGAATTCGACGTTTATCTTCATGGCAAGACTCAAATCGGGACGTGTCGACTTGAGTGTAGCAGGCAATCCCACGTAACCGGTCGGCGAAAGACGCCACGGCGGGTTGCGCGCGGGAAGCGGTGAAAATGAGCGCTCAAGAGTGGCCATGCGCCGGCCGGAAGGCGTGGCCGGTCAGCGCAGTCGCGGCGTCGACACCGCGACGTCGGCATTCTGGGCCCGGTGGCGCAACAGGTGATCGATCAACGTCAGCGCCATCATCGCCTCGGCAATCGGCGTGGCACGGATGCCCACGCAGGGGTCGTGGCGCCCTTTGGTGACGACCTCGACGGGATTCCCATGGATATCGATGGAGCGTCCCGGCCGGGTGATGCTCGAGGTCGGCTTGAGCGCCAGATGGGCGATCAGCCTCTGTCCCGAGCTGATCCCCCCGAGCACGCCGCCGGCATGGTTGGAGAGGAAGCCCTGGGGGGTCATCTCGTCGCGATGTTCGCTGCCGCGCTGGGTGATGGCGGCAAAGCCGTCGCCGATCTCCACGCCCTTGACCGCATTGATACTCATCAAGCCATGCGCCAGGTCGGCATCCAGACGATCGAAGACCGGTTCGCCCAGGCCTACCGGCACGCCTTCGGCGACCACGCTGATCTTGGCGCCGACCGAATCCTGGTCGCGGCGCAACTGATCCATGAACGCCTCGAGCTCGGGCAGCTTGGCCGGGTCGGGGCAAAAGAAAGGATTGTCGTCGACGCCGTCCCAGGACTTGAAGTCGATGGCGATCGGGCCGAGCTGGCTCATGTAACCGCGCACCACGACGCCCTGGCTGGCCAGGTATTTCTTGGCGATCGCCCCGGCGGCGACGCGCATCGCGGTCTCGCGGGCGCTCGACCGGCCGCCGCCGCGATAGTCGCGACGTCCGTATTTGTGATGATAGGTGTAGTCGGCGTGCGCCGGGCGGAACTGCTCCTTGATGTTGGAGTAGTCCTTGGAACGCTGATCGGTATTCTCGATCAGCAGGCCGATCGGCGTGCCGGTGGTCTCGCCTTCGAACACCCCGGAGAGGATACGCACCTCATCGGACTCGCGGCGTTGGGTGGTATGCCGCGACGAACCCGGACGCCGACGGTCCAGGTCGCGCTGCAGGTCGGCTTCGCTCAGCGGCAATCCCGGCGGGCAGCCGTCGACGATGGCGCCCAGCGCCGGGCCATGGCTCTCGCCGAAGGTGGTTACGGTGAACAGCTTGCCGAAGGTATTGCCGGACATGCAGCGATCCTCGAAATGGAGTCAGGCGAAACGGGAATCAGACGAAACTGGCGGCATGTTCATCGAGCTCACCGGCGGTCAGCGCGAACACGCCGTGGCCACCGCGCTCGAATTCCAGCCACAGGAACGGCACCTCGGGATAGGCGGCTTCCAGATGACGGTCGGAGTTGCCGACCTCGACGATCAGCACGCCGTCGTCGTTGAGATGCCCACGCGCCTCGCGCAACAGGCGGCGCACGATGTCCAGGCCGTCGGCCCCGGCGCCCAGTGCCAGGGCCGGCTCGTGGCGGAACTCGGCGGGCATTCCCGCCAGGTCGCGCGCATCGACATACGGCGGGTTGGCGACGATCAAGTCGTAGCGCTGACCCTCGAGGCCGTCGAACAGGTCAGCGAGTACCGCCCTGACGCGATCGCCGACCTCGTGACGGGTGACGTTGATCTTGGCCACCGCCAGCGCCTCGGGGCTGACATCGGCCAGGTCGACCTCGGCCGTGGGCATGTGCAGTGCGCTGGCGATGCCGATGCAGCCGGAGCCGGTGCACAGATCGAGGATGCGTGCCGGCGGTGCGTCGGGAAACCAGGCGGCGAAGTCATGCTCGATCAGCTCGGCGATCGGCGAACGCGGAATCAGCACCCGCTCGTCGACCGTAAACGGCTGACCGGCGAAGAACGCCTCGCCGAGCAGGTAGGGCAACGGCTTGCGCGTCTCGATCCGCGCCCGTACCAGCGCGACGATCCGTGCGCGCTCGACGTCGAGCAGCCGCGCGTCGAGCACCGCCGGGTCGACGTCCCAGGGCAGGTGCAGCGCGCCGAGCACCAGCGCCACCGCCTCGTCCCAGGCGCTCGCCGTACCATGTCCGAAGTGCAGGCGTTGCACGTTGAATTCGCTGGTCGCCCAGCGCAGACAGTCGCGCAACGAGATCAGCTGCGCGGCGAGTTGCGCATCGTCGAGCGTCAGAGTGGTGTCGGCCGAACGGGTTGCGGCGGACGGGCTTTCGCCCGGATTGGGGGGAGCGGTACGGGGAGCGGTCACGCGTCGTCCTGTGCTGGTGCTGGGTAAGGCTGGCTTGGGCGATTGTACCTGCCCCGCGCCGCGCTTCACAGTCGCGCCTCAGCCGCTATACTGGGCGCTCGCTTCGTCCCATACCGTTACAACAGCCCGCTACGAGAAGAGAGTGCCGCATGAGCCGTCGGCGCAGCCCGCCCGAGGAGGAGGTCTCGCTGTTTCGCCAGGCCCTGAAAGAGGCCGGCGTTCAGCGCCTGGTCAACGATCGCGCCGATCCGGGCAAGCCGCGTCGCGACGACACCCAGCGCCTGGCGGCGAGACGCGAGGCGGCCATCTCGGCGGCGGCCGATGCCCCGCGAAGCCGCACCAGCGACGGGCGCGTCGAGCCGGTGCGCCCCAGTACGCCGCTGGACTTCGCCGTCGCCGACCTCCCTTACCGCACCCATAGCGCTCTCAAGCGCGGCCAGATCGATTGGCAGGCCGGGCTCGACCTGCACGGCTATACCCTCGACGAAGCCCGCGAGCACCTCGAACGCTTTCTGCATGACGCACGGGCCGATCGGTTGCGCTGCGTGCTGGTGGTGCACGGCAAGGCCTGGACCGGCATGGCCGACTACCCGGTGATCAAGAGCCACGTCAACGCCTGGCTGCGCGAGTGGCCGAGCGTGCTGGCCTTCTGCTCGGCGCGTGATGTCGATGGCGGCACCGGCGCGGTTTATGTCCTGCTGCGCCGGCGTGGCAAGGACGCCTGACGCCCGTCCAGCCAGCATTTCGCTACTTCGTCTTCCTGTCACCTGGAACGTCCGCGGGGCTCGAGTCCTTGGACGGCGCTGTCGAGGGCTCGTGCGTCACGCGCGGACGGCGTTGCGTAACGGGCGCCTCGCCGGTCGCCGCGGTCAGGTCGCGCTTGCCCTCGTAGCGGTCCAGGGCCTGGGCCGCCAGATGACGCCCCAGGCATATCAATGCCTCGGCACGGTGGAATTCGTAGGCGCCGCACACCGTCTTGGGAATTTCCACCAGTACGTCCGGCGGGTAGCCGGCGATCTTGTACTTGGCAAGCGCTGCCTGGGTGATCTCGAACGACGTCAGCATGATGTCGAGCTTGCCCCAGGCGCGCTCGGCCGCGCGGGTGCCGCCGTCGCTTTCGCTTGCGTTATCGCTCGTCGACTCGCTGGCGCCGACCCCGTTGTCGTTGACGAACATGCGCTGGGCCCGGCTGCGCATGCCATTTAGCCAGAACGAAAAGCCGCGCCCCGCGGCATCGCGCTCGGCCTCGCGCTCCTGTTCCTCGGCGGCCTCGGCAGCCGGCAGCAGCTCTTCAAGGGTCACCGGCTTATGGGTCTGGGCGGTGGCATTGACCGCCACGATCAGGTCGGCATGAGCGGAAACGGTGGGAATGATCGGTAACGGATTCAGCAGACCTCCATCGACCAGCACCTGATCGCCGATACGCACCGGGGTGATGAGGCCGGGCACGGCGATGGACGCGCGGATCGCGCGCAGCAGCGGCCCGCTCTGGAACCATACCTCGCGCTGCCGGCCGATGTCGGTGGCCACCGTGGTCAACGGGATCGGCAGGTCCTCGATCAGGGTATCGCCGACCAGTTTCGAGATGCGCATCATCACCTTACTGGCGCGCATCGCGCCCATCGGGTTCCACGTCACGTCGACCAGCCGCAGGACGTCGAAGTAATCGAGCTGGGTGACCCAGTCGCGATAGCCCTGGAGTTCGCCGGCGGCATACACGCCGCCGATCACCGCCCCCATCGAACAGCCGGCGATCGCCACCACCTCGTAGCCGCGCACCTCGAGTTCCTCGATGACTCCGATGTGCGCATAGCCCCGGGCACCGCCGCTGCCCAGTACCAGCGCAACCCGCTTGCTCATGACCGCCCCCTTCAGACCCTTTCGGCGCTGCCGGCCGTGTTCGGTTCCTCGATATACGCGCCGATCGCCTCGGCCACTGCGGCCACCGCGTCCGGCTCGAGATGTAAGTGGTGCCCACCGGCCAGGATGCGTCGCTCGAGTGTCGTCACAGCCTGCCGGGCACGGCGGGCGAAGCTGCGCTCGCCGAGAATGCCCTGCTCGCCTTCGATCAACAGCGTCGGCGCCCGGATGGCCCCGAGCAGCGCCAGGGTCTGCTCGGGGCAGAAACGCACCAGCGAAGGACGCAGCAACCGGCCATCGGTGCGCAACCGGCAGCCGCCCTGGGCGTCACGCTCCACGTTGCGAACCACCAGCGGCTCGGCGGTCGCCGCGTCGATGGGCGTCACGCCACCGCCGACCCGCGCGGCGATGGCGCTCTCGATGTCAGCATAGCGGGGCGACGAGGATGGCCGCCGCCGCTGGGCGACGAGCCCCTTGCGCAACTGGGAGGCGGTATCCTCGCTGGGCGTGGTCAACGTGCCCAGGCCATCGATGAGCACCAGCCGCTCGACCCGTTCGGGCATTGCCGCGGCCACCAGGCAGGCGACTCCCGCGCCCATCGAGTGGCCCAGCAGCGTAGCCCGCTCGAGGCCCTGCGAGGCGAGCGCGTCGAGCACGTCGAGCACGTCGTGGGTGTAATCCCAGATGGCGTAGTCGACGCCCGTCGGGTAGCGTGCCGAATGGCCGTGGCCGGCGAAATCGATCGCCACCAGGCGAATTCCCAGGGCCTCGACGAGACGCGGCGCCAGGCGCGAAAAGCTCGCCGCGTTGTCCAGCCAGCCGTGCAGCGCCAACCAGGTCGGCGCGCCGGCCTCGCCCCAGGCCAGCCCGGCCAGCCGCCCATCGGCCAATGAGATCTCCTCGGCTGCTTTCATCGTGTCCCCTTCAGCAAGTGATCGATGGTGGCGACAAGCGCCTCGCGTGCGGCCTGCGGTTCCTCCATGGGGAACATGTGCCCGCCCGGGGTCTCGCGCACCTCGATGCCGTGACGGCGCAAGCGCTGGCGCCGCGCCGGCGTCAGCAGGTCGGACTGCCGTCCGGCGAGCAGCGCCGACGGCACGGCGAGCCGCCGCGACAAACCGTGCAGACGGTCCGGCAGGTGGCGGAATATCGCCACCTCGACCGCCGTCTCGAAGACCAGCTCGACGCTGCCGTCGCCCAACCGGCGCGTCGCGCCATGGATGTAATCCTCCAGCGCATCGGGCGTGAAGCGCGAGAACAGACTGCGACGGCGCAGATAGTGGCCCATTGCGTCGTGATCGGGCCATGCCGTGCGCCGGCTCCGGCTGCGCCCCGCCGGGGTGACCCGATCCGCCAGCCCCAGACGCTTGGCGGCACGCAGGGCGATGGCGTCGCGACCCACCATCAGCGGCGAATCGAGCATCACTACGCAGCGAAACGCCTGCGGCTCGACCGCGGCGGCCATCAGCATCAACACCCCGCCCATCGAGTGGCCGACACCGATGACCGGCTCGTCGAAACGCCGCACCTGAACGAGCAATTCGTCACACAGCGCCGGCCAGTTGTCGGTGACCGGGAACGCCGGGTCATGGCCCAGGCGATCCAGCGGGAACAGCTCGAAGCGTCGCGCCAACGGCTCGAGGAAGCGACGATAGCTGGCCCCGGTAAAGCCGTTGGCGTGCGCGAACACCAGGCGCGGTCTTGTCATGTATCGGCTTCCCTCGAGGTGGCTGCAACGGTCGACGGCTGGGCCTAGCAGGCTAACGGGTTTATCATGCCACAGTTGTCGCGGCCAGCCAGCGCCGCCGTTCCGGCCCATTGTGCCGACAATCATGGTTTGTCGCCCAGCCCGGGCCATACCCGACAGGAGCTTTCGTGTCCCGATCCCCCCGCCCCCGCAACACCCGCCTGCGCAACAACCTGTTCTTCGCCACGGTGATCGCCGCGCTGATCGTCGGCTTTTGGCTGATTCGCTAGGGGATACCGGCTGCCATGAACCTGCTGGATGTCTTCCTTCATACCCTGAACGTCACGCTGCCCGTCTTCGCGATGGTCTTTCTGGGCATTCTCTTGAAGCGCATCGGCTGGATCGACGCGCACTTCATCACCACCGCCTCGATGCTGGTCTTCCGGGCGACCATGCCCACGCTGATCTTCCTGAGCATCGTCCGCGCCGATCTGGACGTCGCCCTGCAGCCCGCACTGATCGGTTATTTCCTGGGGTTCTCCGCGCTCAGCTTCTTCCTCGTCTGGGGCTGGGCGCAGTGGCGCTGTCCATTCGAGGATCGCGGCGTCTTCGCCCAGGGCGCGTTTCGAGGCAACTGCGGGATCGTCGGGCTGGCGTTGGCCGCCAGTCAGTATGGCGACTACGGATTGTCGCTCGGCGGGATCATGGTCGGCGGGATCATCATCATCTATAACGTGCTGTCGGCGGCGGTACTGGCCTACCACAGCGCCAGCGCCAAATCCGGAATGCTGTCGATAATCCGCCACGTCGCCAAGAATCCCCTGATCCTCAGCGTGCTGCTGGCCATTCCCTTCGCCTACTTCGCGATCGACTTGCCCGAGTGGGTGATGGCGTCGGGCAACTACTTCGGCGCCATGTCGTTGCCGCTGGCGCTGGTCTGCATCGGCGGCACGCTGTCGTTCAAGTCGGTCAAGCGCAGCAGCAAGCTGGCCCTCGACGCCAGCCTGTGGAAGATCGTCTGGCTGCCGATGCTCGGCGTGCTCGGCGGCTTCGCGCTGGGCTTTCGCGGCGCGGAACTCGGCATCCTGTTCCTGTTCCTCGGCAGTCCCGGCGCCGCCGCCAGCTTCATCATGACCCGGGCGGTCAACGGCAACGCCCAGCTGTCCGCCAACATCATCGTGATCACCACCTTCGCCTCGCTGTTCACGATCAGCGCGGGCGTGTTCATCCTCACTGCGCTCGGCTTGATCTGACGCCCGCTTTCTCCAATGCCCCATCCCGTTCATGTAACGACCGACACGTCGTTGCATGAATGGCATGTCGACGAATCGACCGCCTGCCTTGTATCGAATCGATAGGACCGAGCCTTCGGCCATGCCGCTGCATGCCTGACTAAAGTCGCATCGCGACATTCATAGCCATTCTACCATACTAGCCTACAAGACAAGCTTCGGGCCGATGCACCCATGACCACTTCACTACATGCGCTCTGGGAAGAAACCTCGCAGGACGTCAATGTTCGCCAGCGCCTCTACCAGGCACTGCGCCAGGCGATCATCCGCATGGTGCTGGCCCCCGGGCGGGCGTTATCCGAAAAGGAGATTGCCGACGCCTTCGAGGTGAGCCGGCAGCCGGTACGCGAGGCGTTTATCCGTCTTTCCGAGTCGGGGCTCCTGGAAGTACGCCCACAGCGGGGAACCTACGTGGTGCGCATCTCGGAGGGGGCGGTCATGGAGGCGCGCTTCGTCAGGGAAGCCGTCGAGGTCGCCGTCGCCAAGTCCGCCGCCGCAAACGGCTTGAACGAGAGCGTGCTCGGCGAACTCAACGAACTGATCGAGCGGCAGCGTCGCTGTGCCGCGCCGCAGGATTACAGCCGTTTCTTTCAGCTCGACGAGGCCTTTCATAGGGCCCTATCGCTGGGCGCGGGTCACACCTCGGCCTGGCGCGTCACCGAAGAGGTCAAGGCCCAGTTGGATCGGGTGCGCTATTTGAGCATTCCCGAGTCGACACCCATCCCCAAGCTCGTCGATCAGCATCAGATGATCGTCGATGCGATCACCCGGCAAGACCCCGACGCCGCAGAACAGGCCATGTGCACCCATCAGCGTGAAATCCTGCACTCCCTGCCTGAGCTGATGCGGCGATTTCCCGCGATGTTCGATGCCTCGGCCACACCGCGTACGACACGCAAGCACGAAACGGCATGACGCCGAGCTCGAACGCAAGGGGGCTCGTAGCAAGAGGTCCCTCATTCAAACAAGCACAACATGCATGTCAGGAGAAATCATGAAAGCACGCCTAGCCATACCCACCCTCGCCGTCGCACTTGCCAGTGGCCTGGCTCATGCCGATTACGAGCTGAACCTGTCCTCGGCCCTGAGCACGCAAGACCCCATCGTTCAGGCCATGCAAGACGCCAAGCAATCGATCGAGAAGCGCACCGATGGAGAACTGACGCTCAACGTCTTCCCCAACAGCCAGTTGGGCTCCGACGAAGACGTCGTCGAACAGATCCGCAGCGGCGCCAACATCGCCATCCTCATCGATGCCGGGCGCCTCTCGGAATACCAGCCGGAGCTGGGCATTCTCAGTGCGCCCTACCTGGTGGAAGACTATACCCAGTACGATGCCATTACCCAGTCCGACCTCTACAACCAATGGGTCGAAAGCCTCGCCGACAACAGCGGCCTGCGGCTGATGAATTACAACTGGTTCCAGGGCGCTCGCGAGATGCTGACCAAGGAGCCCGTCGAGAAACCCGAAGACCTGCAAGGCGTACGAATCCGCACCATCAACTCGCCGGTGTGGCTCAAGACCATCGAGGCCATGGGCGCCACCCCGACACCGCTGCCCTGGTCGGAGGTCTATTCCGCGTTGCAGCTGGGCTCGATCGATGGCGCCGAGGCGCAACTGACTGCGGCAGATGGCCAGCGCCTGCAGGAAGTCATCAACAATGTCGCCCTGACCCACCATATCCAGCTGATGAGCGGCATCGTGACCTCGGATCAGTGGTACCAGTCCCTGCCCGAGAACCTGCGCAGCATTCTCGACGAGGAACTCAAGAAGGCCGGCGCCGAGGCCAGCCAGGCGACCGTGGCGGCGCTGGACGAGACGCGCAAGCACATGGAAGAAGATGGCGTCACCTTCACCGAAGTGGATACCGAGCTGTTTCGCCAACGCGTCGACAGCGTCTACAAGGAGCTCGGCTACGACAAGTACCGCGACCAACTGGTTAACGGCACCTCCGACTGATAGCCAGTCACGCCAATGCCAGGCCGGCCCGTGCCGGCCTGCGCGCTTTCCGGCCTAGACAGCCCTGTGCAAACGCTGCGAGGAACCGATATGTGGCGCTGGTTCGACAAGCTCGAAGATATCCTGGCCATCGTGCTGCTAGGGTGTACCTCACTCACGATTCTGGCGAGTTCCACCATGCGTGCGATCGGTCATCCGTTCGCCGGCGGTGCCGAACTGGCCCAGTTCTTCTTCATCTGGACCGCCGTGTTCGGGGCCGACATCATGTTGCGCCGCGGCGGCCAGGTGCGCATCGATGCCCTGGTCGTGCACATGTCCGCCGGGGTATTGCGGGTCATCACCGCGGCCATTCTGGCGATGATGCTGGCATTTCTCGCGATGCTGGCGTGGTACGGGCTGCCGCTCGCTCTGTCCAACTGGCAGCGTCCGTTGGGCTTTGCCGGGTTGAGCTACGGCTACGTCACCCTGGCCCTTCCGGTGGGCGCCGCCCTCATGTTCATTTCCCTGATCCGGCGCGTTCTTGCCAAGGGCATCGTGCATAGCCTGGATCCCGACGACGATGTCGTGGAGGAAACGCTATGATCACCGCCCTGTTGCTGGTGTTCGGCCTGCTGTTGATGGCCGTCGGCATGCCCGTGGCCTTCGCGATCGGCATCGCCGGCTTTCTCTACTTCCTGCTGCCGGGAACGTTTCTTCCCGTCGGTATCGGCCCGCAGCGCATCGTCTCCGCCACGCAGTCGTTCCCCCTGTTGGCCGTTCCGCTGTTCATCTTCATCGGTCATCTGATGAACGCCAGCGGCATCACGCCTCGCCTGCTGCGACTCTCGACCCTGCTGGCAGGCTGGATGAGCGGCGGCCTGGCCCAGGCCAGCCTGGTGCTCAGCACGCTGATGGGCGGGGTTTCGGGCTCGGCCGTGGCGGACGCCGCCATGCAGTCGCGCGTGCTGGGCAAGGGCATGGTCGGCGAAGGCTATTCGCCCGGTTTCGCCGGGGCCGTGCTTTCCATCGGCGGGCTGATTACCGCCACCATCCCACCCAGCATCGGCCTGATCCTCTATGGCTACCTGGGCGAGGTCTCGATCGGCCGCCTGTTCATCGCGGGCATCGTGCCGGGCGTGCTGCTGATGGTGGCGCTGATGATCACCACCTGGCTGGTCTCCCGCCGGCGGGGCTATACCCCGGTCCGCGATAGCCTGCCCAAGTTCGCTGAAGTGGCCAGCGCCACCCGCAGCAGCATCTGGGCCCTGCTATTCCCGCTGTGGCTGTTGGTGGGCATCCGCTATGGCCTGTTCACGCCCTCCGAGGCCGGCGCCTTCGCCGTGGTCTACGCCCTCGTCGTGGGCTGCTTCATCCACCGCGAAATGGGCGTGCGGGAAATCATCGAGGCCATGCGTGCCAGCGTACGGGACATCGGCATGATCATGCTGATCATCATGTTCTCGGGAATCATCGGCTATGTGGTCTCCTTCGAGCGCGTGCCACAGACCATCGCCGAACTCACGCTGGGCGTATTCTCGAGCCAGACCGCCCTGCTGCTGACCCTGGCGGTGCTGCTGGTGTTCCTCGGCATGCTGCTCGAGGCGACTGTGGTGGTCATGCTGCTGGCCCCGATCCTGGTGCCGGTCATCAAGGCCGCCGGGATCGATCCCGTGCACTTCGGGCTGTTGATGATGACGCTGGTGACCTTCGGCGGCATGACCCCGCCGGTGGGGATCTCCATGTACACGGTGTGCGGCATCCTGCGTTGCCCCTTCACGGACTACAGCCGCGAACTCGTGCCCTTTGCCATTGCCGTCTTCGCCGTGGTGCTTGGCATCATCTTCTTTCCCAACATCGTGCTCTTCCTGCCCAACATGCTCATGGGCTAGGTAAGCCATTCAAGGGTGAGTAACATGACTTTCAACGACAAGATCGACTTCATGGGCCCCGATTTCCTGCTGGAAACCGAGTCCGCCCGGCGCCTTTACCACGACCATGCCGCGCAAATGCCGATCTGCGATTACCACTCGCACCTGAGTCCTGATGAAATCGCCGACAACCGCCGCTTCGACAACCTCACCGAACTGTGGCTGCAGGGCGATCACTACAAGTGGCGGGCCATGCGCTTCGCCGGCATCGACGAGCGCCGCATCACCGGCGATGCCGACGCCCGCGAACGTTTCCAGGCCTGGGCCGAAACCGTGCCCGACTGCCTCGGCAATCCGCTCTACCACTGGACCCATCTGGAACTGCGCTTTCCGCTGGGTATCGAGAATACGCTGCTCTCGCCGGCCACCGCCGAGGAGATCTGGTCGTTGTCGCGCCAGCGCCTGGCGGAACCCGAACTTCATGCCCAGGGGATTCTGGACAGCTTTCAGGTGCGCACCGTGTGCACCACCGACGACCCGTGCGACAGCCTCGACGCCCACCGCCGGCACGCCGGAAGCGACTCGCGACTCGCTCTGTTGCCGACGTTCCGCCCCGATGCCGCGCTCAAGATCGAGCAGGAGGGCTACGCCGATTACCTGAACGAGCTGGAAGCGGCCAGTGGCGTGGCCATACGGCGTTACGACGACCTGCTCGCGGCGCTGCACCAGCGCCTCGACTACTTTGCCGCCAACGGCTGCTGCCTGTCGGATCACAGCCTCGAGAAGCCGGCTTTCGTCGATCCCCCATCGAGTGCCGAGCTCGATCGCATTCTCGATCGGCGTCGCAGGGGCGAGCCCCTCAGCGAGGAAGAGTACACCGGCTTCACCACGGCGCTGCTGCTATGGCTGGGCCGTCAATACGCCGAGCGCGGCTGGGTCATGCAGCTGCATCTGGGGGCGGCGCGTAGCGTCAGCCGGCGCGGCCTGGCCGAGATCGGTCCCAATAGCGGCTTCGACGCCATCGGCGACGTCGTCTATGGCGAGCCGCTGGCGAGGATTCTCGATGCGCTGGATCGGGACCGCGCCCTGCCGCGCACCGTGCTCTACAACCTCAACCCGCGCGACAACGAGATGCTCGCTAGCCTGGTCGGCAGCTTCCAGGGCGACGGCATTCCCGGCAAGGTGCAGTTCGGCGCCGCCTGGTGGTTCAACGATCAGCGCGACGGCATCGAGCGCCAGTTGACCACGCAGATGCAGTACGGGCTATTGCGCCATTTCGTCGGCATGCTCACCGACTCGCGCAGCCTGCTGTCGTTCTCCCGTCACGACTATTTCCGACGCATCTTCTGCAACATGCTCGGCCAGCAGATCGCACGCGGCGAGCTGCCCAACGACATCGACCGCATCGGCCACCTGGTACGCAGCGTGTGCTACGACAATGTCCAGCGTTACCTTTTCGAGCGTTGAACGACGCGCCTCACTTCGTTTCACAGCAAGGGATCCGTCATGAAAATCAGTGATGCCTATCTCATCGTCACCTCCCCCGGGCGCAACTTCGTCACGCTGAAGATCGTTACCGAATCGGGCGTTTACGGCATCGGCGACGCCACGCTCAACGGCCGCGAAATGGCCGTGGTCGCCTATCTCGAGGAGCATGTCGTGCCGGCGCTGATCGGCCGCGATGCCGGCCGCATCGAGGACCTCTGGCAATACCTCTATCGTGGCGCCTACTGGCGTCGCGGTCCGGTGACCATGGCGGCCATCGGCGCCGTGGACATGGCCTTGTGGGACATCAAGGCCAAGGCGGCCGGCATGCCGCTCTATCAGCTGCTGGGCGGCAAGAGCCGCGAGCGGGTGATGACCTATGCCCACTGCACCGGCAAGGACATCGATGCCTGCCTGGACGAGGTCGACAAGCACCTCAAGCTCGGTTATCGCGCCGTCAGGGTCCAGACCGGGGTGCCCGGCATCGCCACCACCTACGGTGTCGCCAAGCGCGAAGGTGAACGCTACGAGCCGGCCGACTCGGAGTTGCCCGCGGAGCACGTATGGAGCACCGAGAAGTACCTCAACCACGTGCCCAGGCTGTTCGCCGCAGTCCGTGAGCGCTTCGGCGACGACATCCACGTGCTGCACGACGTCCACCACCGCCTGACCCCCATCGAGGCTGCACGCCTCGGCAAGATGGTCGAGCCCTATCATCTGTTCTGGCTGGAGGATTGCGTGCCGGCCGAGAACCAGCAGAGCCTCAAGCTGATCCGCGAGCACACCACCACGCCGCTGGCCATCGGCGAGGTCTTCAACTCGATCCACGATTACCGCGAGCTGATCGAGAATCAATGGATCGACTATATCCGCACTCCGCTCACCCACGGCGGCGGGATTACCCATCTGCGCCGGATCGCCGATCTGGCGGCGCTCTACCACATTCGCACCGGCTTTCACGGGCCCACCGACCTGTCGCCGGTGTGCCTGGGCGCCGCGGTTCATTTCGACACCTGGGTGCCCAACTTCGGCATTCAGGAACACATGCCGCACGAAGCGATCACCGACCAGGTCTTCCCCCACGACTACCGTTTCGAGGACGGCCACTTCATAGTCGGCGAAACGCCGGGACACGGCGTCAACATCGATGAAGAGCTGGCCAAACAGTATCCCTACAAGCGCGCCAGCCTGCCGGTCAACCGGCTGGAAGACGGCACGCTCTGGCATTGGTAGGAGGCGACACGATGACCCAAGTGACAACGCTGGCCAGCGACTATGCCGCTGCCCCGGTCGGCATCGTGCATATCGGCCTGGGCGCGTTCCACCGCGCCCATCAGGCGGTTTTCGTCGAGCGCAACCTGGCCCGCCACGGCGGCGGTGAGTGGGGTATCGCCAGCGCCAACATCCGCTCCAACCAGCGCCTGGTCGATCTGCTGCGCGACCGGAACCAGCGCTACCACGTCGCTGAATACACCGACAGCCGCACGCTGACCGTGCGCGAGATCGGCGCCATTCGCGAGGCGTTGTACGCCGGTGGGCACGGCGCCGATCGCGAGACGCTGCTCGCCAGGATGAGCGATCCCAAGGTGCGCATCGTCACCCTGACCGTCACCGAGAAAGGCTACTACCTGAGCCCCGCCGAGGGCACGCTGATGGTCGGCGATCCCGCCATCGCCCACGATATCGCCCAGCCGCACGCTCCCCGGACGGCACCGGGCCTGCTAGTCGAGGCACTGGCCCGGCGCCAGGCGGCGGGCGTTGCACCGTTTACGGTGCTGTGCTGCGACAACATGCCGGACAACGGCAACCGCACCCGCCAGGCGGTCGTCGAGCTGGCTCGCGAACGGGATCCGGCGCTTGCCGACTGGATCGCCGAGTCGGTCGCCTTCCCCTGCAGCATGGTGGATCGCATCGTGCCGGCCATGACCGAGGCCGACTTCGCGCGTCTGCGCGAGCTGGGCGTGGACGATCCCGCCGCGGTGATCTGCGAAGCCTTCGCGCAATGGGTCGTCGAGGACGACTTCCCGCAGGGCCGTCCCGACTGGGAGCACGAAGGCGTCGAGATGGTCGCCGACGTCGCGCCCTTCGAGACCATGAAGCTGCGCATGCTCAACGGCAGCCATTCGTTGCTGGCCTACCTGGGCGCGCTGGATGGCGTCGAGACGGTCTTCGATGCCGTCAGCCGTACCGACTTCTCGGCCCTGCTCAGGCACTACATGCGTCAGGAAGCGGCAGCGACGCTGGCCATGCCCGAAGGCACCGATCTGAAGGCCTATGCGGACAGCCTGTTGGCGCGCTTCGGCAACGACAGCCTGCGTCATCGCCTGCACCAGATCGCCATGGACGGCTCGCAGAAGATCCCGCAGCGCTGGCTCCAGGGGGCGCAGATTCGGCTCGAGGCGGACGGCGACATCGCCTGCACGGCGCTGGGCGTCGCGGCGTGGATCCGCTATACCGCGGGCAGCGACCTCCACGGCCATCGTCACGCGGTCGACGACCCACTGGCCGGCACCTTCGCCGCGCTGCATGACCGTCATGGCGACTCGCAGGAGAGCCTGGTCGGCGCCTTCCTGGCCGAGGAAGCGGTGTTCCCGCCCGCGCTGGCCAGCGACGCACGCTTCTCCCAGGCGGTGCTGGCGGCCTACCGCTCGCTGCAGGCGCAGGGTGTCACCGCCACCTTGGCCGCGCTGAACGACGGACAGGATTGAGCGAGCCAAGGCTCCGCATCAGTGGCGCTGTGCGGCGGGCACGCTTAAAGACAAGGCCACGAAAAAGGGCGACCCTCGGGTCGCCCTTCTCGCGTGGCGGTCATGGCTCGCGCCATTCAGCCCTCGCGCTGGCCGTCGACCAGGCGCTTGAGGTTGAGCGGGTTGGCCTCCTTGAGCGGCTCCGGACGCAGCG